>NZ_JBXAST010000007.1:0-96814 GCF_058809645.1 Azospira sp. MPR-E4
GGGTAGGGATTTTCGTTGGTGTTCAGCTTCACCAGATTGGGCAGCTTGGGCTGCTCCCCGGGAACGTAGGGGGTGAGGCGATTTACCAGGGGGCTCCAGAATTTGCTCATGGCCGGACGGATCAGGGAAAAGTGGATGGGGCGGGCGGCGCGAAAGGGCACGCCGCCACGGCTGGTGCAGGGCTGAAATGGTATCATGGCCGCTGTTTCCGACTTACCCATTCAACGGTGCTCCCATGCGGCAAGCCGAAGTTTCCCGAAATACCCTCGAAACCCAGATCACGGTCCGTCTCAATCTGGACGGCACCGGCTGTGCCAAGCTCAATTCCGGCATTCCCTTCCTCGACCACATGCTGGACCAGATCGCCCGCCACGGCCTGATCGATCTGGAGGTGGAGGCCAAGGGCGACCTGCACATCGACGGTCACCACACGGTGGAAGATATCGGCATCGCCATCGGCCAGGCCCTCACCCAGGCCCTGGGCGACAAGAAGGGCCTGACCCGCTACGGCCACGCCTATGTGCCCCTGGACGAAGCCCTGTCCCGCGTCGTGGTGGACCTTTCCGGCCGCCCCGGCCTGGAGTTCCATGTGGACTTCAAGCGGGCCATGCTCGGCACCCTGGATACGGAACTGGTGCACGAGTTCTTCCAGGGCCTGGTGAACCATGCCTTCATCACCCTGCACGTGGACAACCTGCGCGGCGAAAACGCCCACCACCAGTGCGAGACCGTGTTCAAGGCCTTCGCCCGCGCCCTACGCATGGCGGTGAGCCCGGACCCGCGCACTGCCGGCGTCATTCCCTCCACCAAGGGAGCGCTGTAATGGGCAAGATCGCCGTCATCGACTACGGCATGGGCAACCTGCGCTCCGTCTGGCAGGCCCTGGAGCACGTGGCCGAAGGCAGGGAAGTGGTGGTCACCGCCGATCCGGCGGTGGTCGCCGCCGCCGAGCGGGTGGTCTTCCCCGGCCAGGGCGCCATGCCCGACTGCATGGCCGAACTGGACGCCCGGGGCCTGCGCCCCGCCGTGCTGCAGGCCGCCAAGGACAAGCCCTTCCTCGGCATCTGCATCGGCCTGCAGATGCTCTTCGAGCACAGTGAAGAGGGCGACGTGCCCGGCCTGGGCGTTTTCGCCGGCCAGGTGCGCCGTTTCCCCGCCGACAAGATGGTGGCCGCCGACGGCAGCCGTCTCAAGGTGCCCCACATGGGCTGGAACCAGGTGCGCCACACCCGGCCCCATGCCCTGTGGGAAGGCATCGAGGACGGCGCCCGCTTCTACTTCGTGCACAGCTACTACGTGACCCCGGAAGACCCGGCCGTGGTGGCGGGCACGGCCGACTACGGCATCCCCTTTACCTGTGCGGTGGCCCGGGATAATATTTTTGCGATCCAGTCCCACCCGGAAAAGAGCGCCCGCGACGGCCTCGCCCTGCTGCGCAACTTCATCCGCTGGCAGCCCTGACGGCCGCCGGCATCCCCTCCGACTTACTCTCTCTACGTATTCGCGATCATGCTGATCATTCCCGCGATTGACCTGAAGGACGGCCAGTGCGTCCGTCTCAAGCAAGGCCTGATGGAAGAGGCGACCGTCTTTTCCGAGTCCCCCGCCGAGCAGGCCCGCCACTGGCTGGACCAGGGCGCCCGCCGCCTGCACCTGGTGGACCTCAACGGCGCCTTTGCCGGCCAGCCGAAGAACCAGGGGGCCATCAAGGCCATCCTCAAGGAAGTGGGCGACGAGATCCCGGTGCAACTGGGCGGCGGCATTCGCGACCTGGACACCATCGAGCGCTGCCTCGATGCGGGCCTCACCTACGTCATCATCGGCACCGCCGCGGTGAAGAATCCTGGTTTCCTGCATGACGCCTGCGTCGCCTTCCCCGGCCACATCATCGTCGGCCTGGACGCCAAGGACGGCAAGGTGGCGGTGGACGGCTGGTCCAAGCTGACCGGCCACGACGTCATCGACCTGGCCAAGAAGTACGAGGACTACGGCGTCGAATCCATCATCTACACCGACATCGGCCGCGACGGCATGCTCTCCGGCATCAATATCGAAGCCACGGTGAAGCTGGCCCAGGCCCTGAAGATTCCCGTCATCGCCTCCGGCGGCCTCTCCAACCTGGACGACATCCGCAAGCTGTGCGAAGTGGAAGGCGAAGGCGTGGTCGGCACCATCGCCGGCCGGGCCATCTACGACGGCTCCCTGGACTTCAAGGCGGCCCAGGAAGCAGCAGACAAGGCCGGCAAGTAATGGCGCTGGCCAAACGCATCATCCCCTGCCTGGACGTGACCGCCGGTCGCGTCGTCAAGGGCACCAATTTCGTCGAACTGCGGGATGCCGGTGACCCGGTGGAAATCGCCCGCCGTTACGACGAGCAGGGCGCCGACGAAGTCACCTTCCTCGACATCACCGCCAGCTCCGATCAGCGCGACATCATCCTGCACATCATCGAGGCCTGCGCCTCCCAGGTGTTCATCCCCCTGACGGTGGGCGGTGGCGTGCGCAAGGTGGAGGACGTGCGCCGCCTGCTCAACGCCGGCGCCGACAAGGTCTCCATGAACACCGCCGCCGTGCAGAATCCGGACCTGGTGTCCGACGCCTCGGCCAAGGTGGGCTCCCAGTGCATCGTCGTCGCCATCGACGCCAAGCAGACGGCGCCGGGCCAGTGGTGCGTGTTCACCCACGGCGGCCGCAACAACACCGGCATCGACGTGGTGACCTGGGCCAAGGATGTGGCGGCCCGGGGCGCCGGCGAGATCCTGCTCACCTCCATGGACCGGGACGGCACCAAGAACGGCTTCGACCTGGCCCTGACCCGGGCGGTCTCCGATGCGGTGGCCATTCCCGTGATCGCCTCCGGCGGCGTCGGCAACCTGCAGCACCTGGCCGACGGCGTCACCCAGGGCGGTGCCGATGCGGTGCTGGCCGCCTCCATCTTCCACTTCGGCGAATACACGGTGCGCCAGGCCAAGGAATACATGCGCGACAGGGGCATCGAGGTGCGCCTCTAGGCAAACCATGAGCCACGATCTCGATCCCTCCCTGTCCTGGCTGGACGCCCTCAAGTTCGGCGCCGACGGCACCATTCCGGTGATCGCCCAGGACGCCGCCAGCGGCCGCGTCATCATGTTCGCCTACGCCAACCGGGACACCCTGGCAGAAACCGCCCGTACCGGCCGCGCCACCTACTGGAGCCGTTCCCGCAACAAGGTCTGGCGCAAGGGCGAGGAATCGGGCCACTTCCAGCACGTCAAGGAAATGCGCGCCGACTGCGACGGCGATGTGGTCCTGCTCAGTGTCGAGCAGGAAGGCGGCATCGCCTGCCACACCGGCCGCGAAAGCTGTTTCTTCTACCGGCGGGAAGGCGATCGCTGGATTCCGGCCGACCCGGTTCTCAAAGACCCGAAGGAAATTTACGCAAAATGAGCACTCACGACATCCTGCATCGCCTCTCCGACACCCTGGCTTCCCGCCGCAACGCGGACCCGGAGACTTCCTACACCGCCCAGCTCTTTTCCAAGGGCCCGGACTCCATCCTGAAGAAGATCGGCGAGGAATGCGCCGAGCTGATCATGGCCGGCAAGGAAGGCAAGCGCCTCAACATCGTCTGGGAATCCACCGACGTCATCTACCACATCCTGGTGCTGCTGGCCTTCTACGGCCTGTCCATCGAGGACGTGTCCCAGGAAATGCGCCGTCGTGAGGGTATTTCCGGGATTGACGAAAAGGCTTCCCGCACGAAATGATGCGGCTCCCCGCGATTTTTCAAGCCATCCGGACCTGATATGGACAACTGCATTTTCTGCAAGATCGTGCGCGGCGAGATTCCCTCGCGCAAGGTGTACGAGGACGAGCACGTGTTCGCCTTCCACGACATCAATCCCTTGCGGCCGGTCCATGTGCTGGTGATTCCCAAGCGCCACATCGAATCCCTGGCCCATGCCAGCGAGGCCGATGCGCCGGTGCTGGGGCGCCTGCTGGCGGTGGCCAACAAAATTGCGGTCGATCAAGGCAGCCCCGAGGGCTTCCGCGTCATCATCAACACCGGCCGCATCGGCCAGCAGGAAGTACCGCACCTGCACGCCCACATCGTCGGGGGCGACGCTCCCGTGGGGCCGATGCTGAAACGAATTCAAGGAGACTGATATGGGTAGCTTTAGCATTTGGCACTGGCTCATCGTTCTGGTGATCGTCATGCTGGTTTTCGGCACCAAGAAACTGCGCAACATCGGCCAGGACCTGGGCGGCGCGGTGAAGGGCTTCAAGGACGGCATCAAGGAAGGCACCGCCGAAGGCGGCACCACGCCGCCCCAGCAGGTCGCCGGCGGCCAGACCATCGAGGGCGAGGTCAAGGAAAAGACCAAGTCCTGAACCGTCCCTCCGGCCGGGGATTGGCGGAGATCGTCTGTCTCCCCGGCCCCGGTTTCCTTTTTCCTGGTTGCCTGACCTATGTTTGATATCGGTTTTTCCGAGCTAATCGTCATCGCCGTGGTGGCGCTGATCGTCATCGGCCCCGAGCGCCTGCCCAAGGTGGCGCGCACGGCCGGCCATCTGCTTGGGCGTCTGCAGCGTTACGTGAATGACGTGAAGTCCGACATCAACCGGGAAATGCAGCTGGAAGAACTGAAGAAGCTGCAGACCCAGGTGCAGGATTCGGCCCGCAGTTTCGAAAATTCCATCCAGCAGGGGCTCTCCAGCACGGAGCAGTCCCTCAACAACGCCATCCAGCCGCCGGCCGAAACGGTGGCGGCAGCGGAAGTACCACCGCCCGCCGCCGCTGCGCCTGCCGCGGAAGCTGCCGCAGCCGCCCCGGCTGAGGCGCCGAAAGCCTGATTGCCCCCATGAGTCTCGACAGCCAAGAGAGCGGCGCCGCCGAAGAATCCTTCCTCTCCCACCTGGTGGAGCTGCGGGACCGCCTGATCCGGGCCCTGCTGGCCGTGCTGGTGGTCTTCGTCTGCCTCTTCCCCTGGTCCCGGGAACTCTACACCCTGCTGGCCAACCCCCTGCTGGCCTCCCTGCCGGCCGGCGGCCAGATGATCGCCACCGACGTGGTGGGCGTGTTCCTGGTGCCGATGAAGATCACCCTGATGGTGGCCTTCCTCATCGCCCTGCCCTATGTGCTGTTCCAGGCCTGGGCCTTCGTCGCCCCCGGCCTCTATTCCCACGAGAAGCGGCTGGTGCTGCCCCTGGTCTTCGCCTCCGTGCTGCTCTTCTTCAGCGGCATGGCCTTCGCCTATTTCCTGGTGTTCCCGACGGTATTCGGCTTCATGGCCAAGGTGGCGCCGGAAGGGGTGGCCTGGATGACGGACATCGACAAGTACCTGTCCTTCGTCCTGTCCACCTTCGTCGCCTTCGGCGTCACTTTCGAGGTGCCGGTGATCGTCATCGTCCTGGTGCGCATCGGCCTGGTGGATATCGCCAAGCTGAAGGAATGGCGGCCCTACGTCATTGTCGGTGCCTTCATCATCGGCGCCGTGTTCACCCCGCCCGACGTGCTTTCCCAGATCATGCTGGCGGTGCCCCTGTGGCTGCTCTACGAACTGGGCATCATCCTGGCCAGCTTCATCGGCCGCCGGCCCCAGCCCGAGGTGGCGGCACCGGCGCCCAGCGATCCGGCTCCCGCGGCCGCTCCTGCCGCCGACTGGCAGCCCATGAGCGCCGGCGAAATGGACCAGGCCCTGGGCCACAGCCAGGCGCCGGAGCGGAAGCCGGACTGAACCGGCAGGCGGTGCCGGCAGCAATGAAAAAGGGCCCCGCGGGGCCCTTTGCTTTTGCGCTCCGCCCGGTCAGCCGCCGCCGCAGTGGTAGCGGCATTTCTCCGCCGGGCCGGCCACCGTGGGGGCCGAGGCCCGCACTTCCCCCTCCTCGAACCACCACAGGCTGCCCGGGGGCAGGGGCGTCCATACCTCGTCGTCGGTCAGGGGCTGGGTGGCGATCACCGCCACCCGGTCGTTGGGCGTGGTCACCTCGCTGAAGTCCACGGTCACGTCCTGGTCCGTCAGGTGGGCCTTGGCGAAGGGGGCCCGGCGCACGATGTAGGTAAGCTGGGTGGAGCAGTGGGCAAACAGCCAGTCGCCGTTGGAGAGCAGGAAATTGCATTCGCCGCGGCTGCCCAGGTCCACGCTCAGTTCGGTGAGGGCGGCGAAGAGTTCGGCGGTGGGCGGCGCCTGGTCGCCGAAGTGCCGGCGCAGGGCGGTCAGCAGCCAGCAGAAGGCCCGCTCGCTGTCCGTGTTGCCCACGGGCATGACGCTGCCGTCCAGGGACGGAGCGAAGTCCAGCAGGTTGCCGTTGTGGGCGAAGATCCAGTAACGGCCCCACAGTTCGCGCATGAAGGGATGGGTGTTTTCCAGGGCCACCACGCCCTGGGTGGCCTTGCGGATGTGGGCGATGACGTTGCGCGAGCGGATCGGATACTGGCGCACCAGGGCCGCCACCGGGGAGTGGGCCGAGGGTTCCGGGTCGAGGAAGACCCGGGTGCCCTTGCCCTCGAAGAAGGCGATGCCCCAGCCGTCCGCATGGACGTCGGTGAGGCCTCCCCGGGCCTGGAATCCGGTGAAGGAAAAGCAGATGTCCGTGGGGACATTGCAGTTCATGCCGAGCAACTGGCACATGGGACGTCTCCGGGAGGCGGGGCTTACTGGTCGGGGTCGCGCCGCATGGGCGGGCGCTTGCCGATCCTGACCTGGGGTTCCAGCAGGCTCTGGTTGCGGCGCAGCTTGAAGGGCACGCTGGCGCCGGGCTTGAGTTCGGCGATGAGGTCCAGCATCACCTGGGGATCCTTCACCTCCTTGCCACCCACCGCCAGCAGGATGTCGCCGGGCTTGATGCCGGCGCCGTCGGCCGGGCTGCCGCGCAGGACACCGGCGATGAGGGCGCCGCTGGCGTCGGGCAGGCCGAAGGACTCGGCCAGCTCGGCGGTGATTTCCTGGGCCTCGACGCCGATCCAGCCCCGGGTCACGGTGCCGGTCTGGATGATCTGCTCCATGATGCTCTTGGCGGTGGAGACGGGGATGGCAAAGCCGATGCCGAGGGAGCCGCCGGAGCGGGAGTAGATGGCGGTGTTGATGCCGATCAGGTTGCCCTGGGCGTCCACCAGGGCGCCGCCGGAGTTGCCCGGGTTGATGGCGGCGTCGGTCTGGATGAAATTCTCGAAGGTGTTGATGCCCAGGTGGGAGCGGCCCAGGGCGGAGACGATGCCCATGGTCACGGTCTGGCCGACGCCGAAGGGGTTGCCGATGGCCAGCACCACGTCGCCGACCCGGATGCCGTCCATCTGGCCGAAGACGATGGCCGGCAGCTTGTCCGCATTGACCTTGAGCACCGCCAGGTCGGTCTCGGGGTCGCTGCCGATGACCTTGGCCTTGAGCTTGCGCCCGTCGTTGACCGCCACCTCGATGTCGTCGGCGGCCTCCACCACGTGGTAGTTGGTGAGGATGTAGCCTTCGGGGCTGACGATGACGCCGGAGCCCAGGCCGGAGGAGCGCTGGGGCTCGTTGTCGAAACGGTCGCCGAAGAAGTGGCGGAACACCGGGTCGTCGAACAGGGGGTGGCGGCTGCTCTTCACTTCCTTGCTGGTGAAGATATAGACCACCGAGGGCAGGGAGCGGCGCACCGCCTCGCGGAAACCGCCGAGGCCGGCACCGCCGTCGGCGGCGGCCGGCGCGGCCTCCTGCAGGGCCACCACGCTGGCCCGATGGCCCAGCCATTCGGGTTTGAGGGTGCTGATGACGAACAGCACGGCGAGACTCACCGTTACCGTTTGTGCAAAAATCAACCAGGTCTTACGCATGAAGGAAAAAGGTCGCACCCATGAAACGTGAAGAATTGACGCGCTATCTCGATGAACTGCTGGAAGCGGGCCGGTTTCGGGATTATTGCCCAAACGGTTTGCAAGTGGAAGGCAAGGCCGAGATCGGCCGTCTGGTGGCCGGCGTCACCGCCAGCCAGGCCCTGCTCGATGCGGCCGTGGCCCAGGGCGCCGATGCCGTGCTGGTGCACCACGGCTGGTTCTGGAAGAACGAGGACGGGCGCCTCACCGGCTTTCGCAAGCGGCGCATGGCCACCCTCATGCAGCACGACCTCAACCTCATCGCCTACCACCTGCCCCTGGACGCCCATCCGGAACTGGGCAACAACGCCCAGTTGGCCCGGCTCTGCGGCTGGCAGCCGGAAGGCCGCTTCGGCGAGCAGGACATCGCCTGGTACGGCCGCCTGCCCGAGCCGCTCAGCGCCGGGGAACTGGCGGCCCGAACCGGCACCCTGCTGGGGCGCCCGGTGCAGCTGGTGGGCCCGCAAGACAAGCTGGTGAGCCGCCTCGGCTGGTGCTCCGGCGGCGCCCAGGGCTATTTCGAGCAGGCCGTGGCCCTGGGGCTGGATGCCTACATTTCCGGCGAGATTTCCGAGCAGAACACCCATCTGGCCCGGGAATGCGGCGTCCCCTACCTGGCCTGCGGCCACCACGCCACCGAGCGGGGCGGCGCCCGGGCCCTGGCGGCCCACCTGGCCGAGCGTTTCGGCCTGCACTGCCAGTTCATCGATATCGACAACCCGGTCTGACCGGAGAAAGCCTGCCCCCATGGATTACCTGTTCACTCCGCCACCCGTCGTTGCCCTGGCCATTGCCGGCAGCCAGGCCCGCTTCCCGGTGCGCCGGGTCTATTGCGTCGGCCGCAACTACGCCGACCACGCCCGGGAAATGGGCGCCGACACCCGGGAGCCGCCGTTCTTCTTCAGCAAGCCGGCCGACGCCCTGGTGCCGGTGGCTGACGGCACCGCCGCCACGGTGGCCTATCCGCCCGCCACCAACAACCTGCAGCACGAGGTCGAACTGGTGGTGGCTCTCGGCCCCCGCATCGCCGAGCTGGGTCAGCAGGGGCTCAACGTTCCGGTGGCGGCGGCCCTGGAGGGCGTCTTCGGCTATGCCGTGGGTTTCGACCTGACCCGCCGCGACCAGCAGCAGAAGGCCAAGGAAAAGGCCCATCCGTGGGACATGGGCAAGGGCTTCGACCAGTCCGGCCCCATCGGCGCCATTGTCCCGGCCACCCAGGCTGGGCACCCCGCCAGTGGCGGCATCTGGCTGGAGGTCAATGGCGAGCGGCGCCAGTCGGGCGATCTGGCCCAGATGAGCTGGAACGTGGCGGAGGTGGTGGCCAATCTGTCCACCTTCCTGCGCCTGGCCCCCGGCGACCTGATCTTCACCGGCACCCCGGCCGGCGTCTCCACCGTGGTGCGGGGCGATACCCTAGTGGGGGGCGTGGAGGGCGTCGGCCGGCTGGCCGTGACCCTGGCCTGAGGCAGGCCTCCGGCAAGGGCTTCCCTCCAGCCTGGGCGCCGGGCTGGAAGCCGCGTCCCTAAAGGGGTTTGGCGCCCCCTACGCCGATGGTAATATGGCTTCCGTAATGGGTATCCCTACCCGTAACCCTCTACGGAAGCCGGCGACAGAAACGATGAGCCTGAAAACCAAAATGGCCCTGGCCATCACGGCACTGGTGGTGCTCCTGGTGGCGCTGGGCAGTGCGGTGCAATTGCATTTGGCCCAGGCCCAGTTGAAGCAGACCGTCGCCGACCAGCAGTTTTCCCTGGTGTCCCGGGTGGCCGAGGAAATCGACCAGCGCATCCAGCTCAACCAGGCCTCCCTGGCCCGCACCGCCGCCGCCATCACCCCGGCCATGCTGGGCCAGCCGGAAAAACTGCAGGCCTTCCTCAACGACAAGTATTCCCTGCTGCTGCTCTTCGACGACCTCATCGTGGTCGGCCGGGACGGCCGCGTCATCGCCGATTCTCCGGTCATGCCCGAGCGCCGGGGCACCGACGTCTCCGCCTTTCCCCACGTCCGGGAGGCCTTGGAGGAGGGGCGGGCGGTGGTTTCCCGGCCCTTCTTGGGCCGCGTCACCCGCCTGCCCACCCTGGCCATGACGGCGCCGGTGCTGGACGGGGAAGGGCGGGTCATCGCCTCCCTCTCCGGCACCCTGCAGATCCTCAAGCCCCAGTTCCTCGGCGGCCTGGCCGGGCGCAAGGTGGGACGCAGCGGCCACTTCGTCCTGGTCACCCGGGACCGCACCACCCTGGTCAGCCGCTTCCCCGAGCGGGTGCTGCAGCCCAACGCGGCGCCGGGGCAGAACCCGGTTTTCGACCGGGCCATCGCCGGTTTCGAGGGCAGCGACGAGGGCGCCACCAGCTACGGCCAGCGGGTGCTGATGAGCTTCAAGTCCGTGCCGTCCACGGACTGGGTGCTGGGCGCCCTGCTGCCGGTGGAGGAGGCCTACGCCCCCATCGAGACGGGCCGCTGGGGCACGGTCTATTACCTGCTGCTGACGGCCCTGGCGGTGGCGGTCCTGGCCTGGCTGGCCATGCGCCGGGTGCTGGCCCCCCTTTCCCGCCTGCGCCAGCACGTGGTGGAGGTGCGCCAGGACCATGCGCGCAAGCTGGCCGACCCGGTCCTGGGCCAGGACGAAATCGGCGGTCTGGCGCGGGAGTTCTATCTGCTGCTGGACGAATTGGGCCAGGCCCGGGACGACCTGGGCAGCCGCATCGCCGAGATGGAATCCATCTTCGACGCCAGTCCGGTGGTCATCGGGGTGGTGCGGGACCGCTGCCTGATCCAGGCCAACCGGGCTTTCGAGCGGCTTTTCGGCGTCTCCCTGGAGACGGCCCTGGGACAGACCGTGGTGGGCTACTACCCGACGCCGGAGGAATTTGCCGAATTCGGCCAGCAGCTCTATCCGGCCGTGGCCGACGGCCGCGTCGCCCACTTCCTGCGCCGCTTCCGGCGGGCCGACGGCACTCTCTTCTGGGCCAACTTCTACGCCCGCCAGATCGACGCCCAGCAGCCCCAGCGGGGCATCATCATCGTCATCGAGGACGTGGACCAGGCCCGGCACCAGGAAGAGGTGCTGCGGGAAAGCGAAGAGCGCTACCGCCAGATGTTCGAGAACAACACCTCGATCAAATTGCTGATCGATGCCGGCGACGGCGCCATCGTCGATGCCAATCCGGCGGCGGCCGACTTCTACGGCTATCCCCTGGACACCCTGCGCCGCATGAACATCGCCCAGCTCAACCAGCTCTCGGTGGAGGAGGTGCGGGCGGAAATGGCCCTGGCGGACCAGCAGCAGCGCCGCTATTTCAACTTCCGCCATCGCCTGGCCAGCGGCGAGGTGCGAGAGGTGGAGGTGCACAGCGGCCCGGTGCTGCTGCGGGGGCGTCGCCTGCTCTATTCCATCATCCACGACATCACCGCCCGCCGCCGGGCCGAGGAGCAGCTGCGCCTCTCCGCCAAGGTCTTCGAGGGGGCCAGCGAGGGCATCGTCATCTGCGACCGCAACAACCGCATCATGTCGGTGAACCGGGCCTTCGTCGAAATCACCGGCTACGCCGAGGCCGAGGTCCAGGGGCGGGACCCGCGGGTGTTAAATTCGGGTCGCCACGACGCCGCCTTCTTCGCCAACCTGTGGCACCACCTGAAGACGGCGGGCACCTGGCAGGGCGAGATCTGGAACCGGCGCAAGGGCGGCGAGGTGTATCCGGAGTGGCTTTCCATCACCACCGTGCGCGACGAGGCGGGGGAGGTGAGCAACTACGTGGCCGTGTTCGCCGATGTTTCGGAACGCAAGCGCAACGAGGAACACATCCGCTTCCTCGCCGAGCACGACTACCTCACCGGCCTGCCCAACCGCTCCCTGCTGCACGACCGCCTGCAGCAGGCCATTGCCCTGGCCGAGCGCAATAGTGAGTCCCTGGCCCTGATGTTCATCGACCTGGACCGCTTCAAGAACATCAACGATTCCCTCGGCCACCAGGTCGGTGACCAGCTGCTGCAGGAGGTGGGGCGGCGCATCCAGGCCTGCGTACGCAGCGCCGACACGGTCAGCCGGCCCGGCGGCGACGAGTTCATCATCCTCCTGCCGTCCATCGAGACGCCCCAGGATGCGGCCCGGGTGGCGGAAAAGCTGCTGGAGTCCCTCAACCGCCCCTACCAGCTGGGCGGGCACGAACTGGTGATTACCGCCAGCATCGGCATCGCCGTCTTCCCCGAGGACGGCCGGGATTTCCAGACCCTGGTGAAGAATGCCGATGCCGCCATGTACTACAGCAAGGAGGCGGGCCGGGACAGTTTCCACTTCTTCACCCCGGACATGAATGCCCGGGTCTTCGAGCGCCTGTCCCTGGAGAACAGCCTGCGCCGCGCCCTGGAGCGGCAGGAATTCCTGCTCTACTACCAGCCCCAGGTGGACATGCCGAGCGGCCGGGTGATCGGTTTCGAGGCCCTGATCCGCTGGCAGCATCCCCAGATGGGCCTGGTTTCCCCGGCCCGCTTCATTCCCGTGGCCGAGGATTCGGGCCTCATCGTGCCCATCGGCGAATGGGTGCTGGGGGAGGCCTGCCGGCAGAACCGGGCCTGGCAGGAGCAGGGTATGCCGGCGGTGCCGGTGGCGGTGAACATTTCCGCCCTGCAGTTCCGCCAGCCCCAGTTCGAGGCCTCGGTGGAGCGGGCCCTGGCGGAAAGCGGCCTGGAGCCGGCCTGGCTGGAGCTGGAGTTGACGGAGAGCATGATGCTGCACCAGGGCCAGGGCGCCACGGACCTGCTGGACCGGCTCAAGGCCCGGGGGGTGCGCCTCTCCATCGACGATTTCGGCACCGGCTATTCCTCACTGGCCTATCTGAAGCGCCTGCCCCTGGACAAGCTGAAGATCGACCAGGCTTTCGTGCGGGATATCGCCAGCGACGCCGGGGGGGCGGCGATTACGGCCACCATCATCCAGATGGCCCACAACCTGGGGCTGTCGGTGATCGCCGAAGGGGTGGAGACGGAAGCCCAACTGGAGTTCCTGCAGGCCCACGATTGCGCTTCGGCCCAGGGCTTCTACTTTGCCCGGCCCATGCCGGCGGCGGACATCCGGGCCTTCTGGGACGGCCGGCGCTAGCCGGCCCTACATCAGCTTTTCGGGCTGGACCGTGAGGTCCAGGGCGTCGGCACTGACCACCCGGTTGCGGCCCTGGCGCTTGGCCTGGTAGAGGGCGATGTCGGCGCCGCGCAGCAGGTCCTGGGCCCGGTCGTTGCGCTGGGGCGTGTGGGTGGCGACGCCGACGCTGATGCTGAGATGGCTGGCGGCGTGGGAGTTGGCGTGGGGAATGCCCAGCCGGCTGATTTCCTGCTGCAGGCTGCTGGCCAGCTTGCAGGCGGCGCCGTGGCTGGCGCCCGGCAGCACCACCGCAAACTCCTCGCCGCCGTAGCGGGCGACGAAATCACCGCCCCGCTGCAGGCAGCGGCGCAGGGTGTTGGCGACTACGGTGAGGCAGGTGTCGCCGGCCTGGTGGCCGTAGCAGTCGTTGTATTCCTTGAAGTAATCGATATCCAGCATGAGCACCGAAATGTTGCTGCCGTGGCGCTGGGCCCGCTGGAATTCCTCCTGGAAGCGGGCATCGAAACTGCGCCGGTTGGCAACGCCGGTGAGGCCGTCGATGTTGGAGAGGGCCTGCAGCTGCTGGGCCTGTTCCCGCAACTGCTGTTCCCGCCTCACCGCCGCGGTGACGTCCTGGATCTGGATCAGGCAGTGGATATGGCCGGATTCCCGGGCCAGGGGGGCGATGGTGATGGCCTGCTCGATGGGGTGGGCGTCGTTGTGCAGATGATCCTGCAGGGGAAAGGGCCGCCGGTTCAGGGTCTGGGACAGGATGGCCGGCAACTGCTGCTGCAGGGCGGTCTGCACGGCATGGGCGAGGCGGCTGTTGGCCAGGTGGGGGAACACCTCTTCCAGGCGGCGCCCCTGGATTTCCTGGGCGCTGACGCCGGAACGCTCCGCCAGCCAGCGGTTCCACAATTGCACCTTGCCCTCGGCGTCGATCAGGATCAGGCCTTCATTGACCGTGTGGGCCAGCTCCAGCAGGAGCGGTGCCGCCAGATGCGGATGTCCCATCAGCGTCCTCCCATGGCCTGGGCGATGTAGCTGTCCACCTCGGCCACCAGGTTGGCGATGGAATCGACGCTGAGGAGGAAGGCCACATAGCCCTGGATCTCGTGCTGTTCCAGGGTCAGGTCGATGTGCAGCAGGAGCACCGCTTCGTCGTTGCCCTGGATCTGGCCGCCCAGCACTTCGTCCGGGCTGCCCAGGTGATAGGTGGGCAGGGTGCTGTTGAGGGGGCGGCGGAAGAGGTTGGCCAGGGTGCCGACGCAGGCGTTGAGCAGGATGTTGCCGATCTCGCTCATGGCCTCCTGTTCCAGCTCGGTCAGCTCCTTCAGGGAGAGGCTGTCGCCCACCATGCGGCGGACGATTTCCAGGCCATTTTCCTCGGGGAAGATGAGGAAGCCCTGGGCGTCGAAGGCGCCGGAGAAGCGCTGGGCCACGGCGCAGATCTTGTCGCTGTGGCGGAAGCTGAACTGCTGCATGGCCTCGTGCCGCGGGATCAGCTGCAGGGTCAGCACCGACAGCTTGACCTCCTCATTGACCATGCTGGCCAGGCTGGCTGCGGCCTGGCCGACGCCGATATTGAAGGCTTCCACCAGGGCGTCGCGCTGCAGCTCGTTCAGTTCCATGTCTCGGGTTTCGCTAGGGCAGGGAAGGAACCATTATAAATGGTCAGCCGCGGCCAGCCGCGACAATGGCTTCCGGGATGCGGTTGAGGGGCAGCACGGTGCGCGCCGCCCCCAGCTTGATGGCTTCCTTGGGCATGCCGAAGACGACACAGGTGGATTCGTCCTCCGCCACCGTGTCGGCCCCTGCATCCACCATTTCCTTGAGGCCCCGGGCGCCGTCGTCGCCCATGCCGGTCATGATGATGCCCAGGGCGTTGCGCCCGGCGAACTTGGCGCAGGAGCGGAACAGCACGTCAACCGAGGGGCGGTGGCGGTTCACCAGGGGGCCGTCCACCACTTCCACGGTGTACTGGGCGCCGCTGCGGGTCAGCATCATGTGCTTGCCGCCGGGGGCGATGAGGGCCCGGCCCGGGATCACCCGGTCGCCGTGCTTGGCTTCCCGCACCTCGATCTGGCACAGGCCGTTGAGGCGCTCGGCGAACATGGCGGTGAATTTCTCCGGCATGTGCTGGACGATGACGATGCCCGGGCAGACGGCCGGCAGCTTGGTCAGTACGGCTTCCAGGGCCTGGGTGCCGCCGGTGGAAGTGCCGATGGCGATGATCTTGTCGGTGGTCTTGACCATGGAGGCTCCGCTGCCCAGGCCGCCGGCGGAGATGACCGCGTCGGCGGACAGCTTGGGGGCGATGTTGAGGCCCTTGGCCACATTGGCGATGCGCTCGGCGTGGGAGGAGGTGCCGCTGGCCGTGGAGGTGATGATCTTGCGCACATTGGCGCGGGAGGCGGCCTTGACGGCGCCGAGCAGGTCGGACGAAGCGTCTTCGAGGAACTGCTTGAGGCCCATCTTGGGCTTGGTGATGATGCCCACCGCCCCCGCCGCCAGGGCGTTCATGGAGGCTTCGGCCCCCTTCTCCGCCAGGGAGGAGCAGATCACCACCGGCGTCGGACGTTCGGCCATGATCTTCTTGAGGAAGGTGAGGCCGTCCATGCGCGGCATCTCGATGTCCAGAACGATCACGTCCGGCCATTCCCGCTTCATGTGCTCCATGGCGAAGAGGGGGTCGGAGGCGGCGCCCAGCACCTTGATGCTCGGGTCGGTTTCCAGCGTTTGCTTGACGACCTGCCGCACCACGGCGGAATCGTCCACGATCATGACTTTGATGAGGCTCATAGGCTTCCCTAGTTCTTATTGGTCCCGGCTTCGCGAAATACCAGCCAGGCGTCTCCACTCCAGATGTCGAAGACCAGCTTGCGATGGCCGGCGCCTCCGAGGTGTTCGGCAACGACGGCGATTTTTCGTTCCGCCAGAAGCCGGTGCGCAACCTCTATATTACGCTGACCTATTTGTATGCCGGCATGGTTTTCCCGGCCGGGGAACATATTGCCTCCCCCGAATATCTTGGCCCGGTAGTCCTGGGGGCGGGTGCCGGCCCGGCCGATGGCCCGGTCGAACAGGCCCATGGCCTCGGTGGCGTAGCGGCCGTCCAGCTCCTGGCCGGCCGCGGGCTGGCCCCGTTCCGGCAGGATGAAGTGGCACATGCCGCCGAGCTTCCTTTCCGGATGCCACAGGGCAATGGAAACGCAGGAACCGAGCAGGGTCCGGATGCGGGTGTGGCCGCCGGCGAAGTGGAAATCCCCCGGATTGAGGAACACCTCCTGGACGGAGTCGGCAGGCATCAGGGTTTTTCGTAGATGGTGGGCCGCAGACACTTCAGCCGGTCGGTGATGCCGTTGAGGCTTTCCGAGTGACCGACGATGAAGGTGCCGCCCGGCTTGAGGCGGGTGATGAGGTTCTCCACCACCTTGCGCTTGGTTTCCATGTCGAAATAGATCATGACGTTACGCAGGAAAATAACGTCGAAGGGCCCCAGGTCCGGCGCCGGCTTGGTCAGGTTGACCTGGAGGAAGCGCACCCGCTCCCGCAGCTCCTTGGCCACCAGCAGGGTTCCCTCCTGGGAGCGGACGCCCTTCAGACAGTATTTCTTCAGGTACTGGGGCGGGATGCCCTCGGTCCGTTCCAGCGGGTAATGGCCTGCCTGGGCCTTGGCCAGGACCACGGTGGAAATGTCCGAGCCGACCACCTGCCAGGGCCGGTTGCCCAGGTGCTCGGCCAGGACCATGGCCAGGGTGTAGGGCTCTTCACCGCTGGAGCAGGCAGCGCTCCAGATGTTGAAGGGCACGCCGGGCTTGGCCTTGTGCGGCAGGATTTCCTGGGCCAGGTAGTCGAAGTGCTTGGGTTCGCGGAAGAAGTAGGTCTCGTTGGTGGTCAGCAGATCCACCATGGTCTGCAACTCCCGGCTTTCCTGGGGCGAAGTGACCAGCTGGTAATACTGGGCGAAGGTGCTGAGGCCGTAGTGCTTGAGCCGGCGGGAAAGGCGCCCCACCAGGAGCACCTTTTTCGCGTCGGAAAGCTGAATGCCGGCGATCTGGTAGATCAGGTCCCGGAAGCGGCCGAACTCCTGATCGGAGATGCCCGAAGGGCCGTCCATCAGGCTGCGCTGGGTTCGGCTGCGGGAGTGCTGCCGCCCAGGTCCGCCAGGAAGGTCATTTCCTCCAGGGACAGGACCCGGTCCACATTGAGGATGATGACGAACTTGCCGGCCACCTTGCCCATGCCGAGGATGAAGTCGGCCCGGATCTTGGCGCCGAAGGCGGGCGGCGGTTCGATATCGGTAGCCGGGATTTCCAGCACCTCGTTCACGCAGTCCACCACCACGCCGATGTCCTGGCGGGTTTCGCTGCCTTCGGACATCTGCACCATCTCCACGATGACGATGCAGGTGCGGCGGCCGATGGCCGCCGGGGTGCCGCCGAAGCGGGCCACCAGGTCGATCACCGGCACCACGGCGCCGCGCAGGTTGATCACCCCGCGGATGAAGCCCGGCATCATGGGAATCTCGGTGAGGCTGCCGTACTCGATGATTTCCTTGATGTTGAGGATGCCCAGGGCGAAGATTTCCCCGCCCAGGGTGAAGGTCAGGTACTGGCGGGACTCATCGCCGGTCTTGGCCGGAGTCGATCCGGCCTGGGGAACGAGGTTGCCCATGGCTATGCCTCCTCAGAAGCGCTCGAAATCGTGTTCGTCAGGGGCGGCCGTGGCCACGGGGCGGACCGGCTGGCTCTTCACCGCGCTGCGGGCGGTCTGGGCCGGACGGGCGCTGTAGGCCACTGCGCTGCGGCCTTCCTCGACCCGGAAGAACTGCATCAGGCCCTGCAGCTGTTCGGCCTGGCCGCCCATTTCCTCGGCGGTCGCCGCCAGCTCCTCGGAGGCGGAGGCGTTCTGCTGGGTGGCCTGGTTCAGCTGGTTCATGGCCTGGTTGATCTGGGCGATGCCGCCGGATTGCTCGGCGGAGGCGGAGGCGATTTCCTGCACCAGGTCGGAGGTCTTGCGGATGGTGGGCACCATGTTGTCCAGCAGGCCGCCGGCCTTTTCCGCCAGCTTGACGGAGGAGTCGGCCAGTTCGCCAATCTCCTGGGCCGCCACCTGGGAGCGTTCGGCCAGCTTGCGCACTTCCGCGGCCACCACGGCGAAGCCCTTGCCGTGCTCGCCGGCCCGGGCGGCCTCGATGGCAGCGTTGAGGGCCAGCAGGTTGGTCTGGTAGGCGATGTCGTCGATGATGCCGATCTTGCCTGCGATCTGCTTCATGGCCACCACCGTGTCCTTCACCGCCGTGCCGCCTTCGTTGGCTTCGTTGGCGGCCTTGGCGGCCATGTTGTCGGTGACCTTGGCGTTCTCGGTGTTCTGGTTGATGGAGGCGGTGGATTCTTCCAGGGTGGAGGTGATTTCTTCCACGGAAGCGGCCTGCTCGCTGGAGGACTGGGAGAGGGACTGGGCCGTGGCGGACACCTGCTCGGAAGCGGAGGAGAGGTTGTCGGCAGCGCCGCGCACTTCGCCGATGATCTGGGCCAGCTTGGCCACCATGGCCTGCATGGCGGCGAGCAGCTGGCCGGTTTCATCCTTGCTGGAGGCGTCGATGCGCACGGTCAGGTCGCCTTCGGAGAGCTTGTTGGCAACGCCCACGGCCTGGTTCAGCGGGGTGGTGATGCTACGGGTGATGAAGACGCCGAGGACGATGGCCAGCAGGCCGGCAATGATGCCCACGGTGATGATCTGGTTGCGGGTGGCCACCACCAGTTCGTCGGCGGACTTGCCGGTAGCCTCCATGGACTTGGTTTCCAGCTCGATCAGCTTTTCCAGGGTCTTGATGTAGTCGTTGAAGGACTTGCGCATGTCGCCCAGCAGGAGGGCGGTGCCTTCTTCCCGGGCGCCGTCATTGGCCAGCTTGATGACCTTGACCAGGTGGTCCCGGTAGGGGCCGCGGGCGGCATTGATTTCTGCCAGGACGGCCTTTTCCTCGTCATTCATGGGCATCTTGGAGATGGCGTCGAGCTCTTCGCTCATGCGCTTGCTCATGTCGGGCAGGCGGTCGGCCTCGCGCTTGATGTCATCGGCCTTGGTCAGCAACAGCATGTTGCGCACCACGCGGGCGTTGGCATTGAGGATGTCGATGATCACGTTGGCCTTGACCACCTTGGGGAAGCGGTCCTTGACGATGACGTTGAGCTCGTCGTTGATGGCGTTGGCCTTGGTGACGGAGAGCACGGCCACCCCGGTGAGGAGCAGGACGAGGATGGCAAAGGCAATACCGAGACGGGTGCCGATACGCAAGTTGGCGATCATCTGATTCTCCTGAAATTATTAAACTTGGCTGATGCGGGGTGTATTGACGGACGACGGGGCGGCCAGGCTGCGCTCTTCCCTGCCGATGGCGATCTGGGCCAGGGCCTGGACGTCCAGGATCAGGGCCACGTCGCCGCTGCCCAGGATGGTGGAGCCGCCGATGCCGCGCAGGTGGCGGAACAGCTGGCCGAGGGGCTTGATGACGGTCTGGAATTCGCCCAGCAGGGTATCGACCACGATCCCCGCCTTCTGGCCGGCTGCCTTGACCACCACCACGTTCTCGCGCTTGGGCGGCTCGCCGGGGATTTCGAAGAGGTCCCGCAGGCGGATGAAGGGCAGCACCTCGCCCCGCAGGTTGAGATAGTTGCGCTCGCCGCTGCTGGTGGCGTGGGCCTGGAGCTCCAGGCATTCCACCACCATATCCAGGGGGATGACGTAGGAGGCCCGGTCGGCCCCCACCAGGAAGCCGTCGATGATGGCCAGGGTCAGGGGCAGGCGGATGGAGAAGCGGGTGCCATGGCCTTCCTCGGAATGTACCTCGACCCGGCCCCGCAGGCCCTGGATGTTGCGCTTGACCACGTCCATGCCGACGCCGCGGCCGGAGAGGTTGGAGACCTTGTCCACCGTGGAGAAGCCGGGTTCGAAGATGAGGTTGGCGATTTCCTGGTCGGAAAGATGGACGCCGGCCTGGACCAGGCCCTTTTCCACCGCCTTCTTGAGAATCTTGTCCCGGTTGAGGCCGCCGCCGTCGTCGGCCACGTCGATGACGATGCTGCCCGAATCGTGGTAGGCGTTGAGGGAGAGCCGGCCCCGGGGCGACTTGCCCTTGGCCTGGCGCACCTCGGCGGACTCGATGCCGTGGTCCATGGCATTGCGCACCAGGTGCATCAGGGGGTCGCCGATTTTCTCGACCACCGACTTGTCCAGTTCTGTCTCGCCGCCGGCAATGGTCAGCTCGATGTCCTTGCCCAGTTCCTTGGAAACGTCCCGCACCACCCGCTGGAAGCGGTTGAAGGTTTCGCCGATCTGCACCATGCGCAGCTGCAGGGCGGAGTCGCGGATCTGTTCCACCAGCCGGTTGAGCAGGGAGGTGGCTTCGTTGAGGTCGGACAGGCCGGCGCGGCTGGCCAGCAGGTTGGTGCTGGCCCCGGCGATCACCAACTCGCCCACCAGGTCGATGAGGCGGTCCAGCTTGTCGGCCTGGATGCGGATCAGGCGCGCTTCGGCGGCCTTCTTCTCCGACACCTGTTTCTGCTTGATGACGGCGGCTTCCACCAGCTCGGGCTGCACCACCTTCTGTTCGATGAGGATTTCACCCAGGGGCGGGGGCGGCGAGGCCTCTTCGCCGCCTTCCTCTGGCGGCACCGCATGCTGCTGCTTGAGGCCGTCGTCCAGCTCGGCCTGGGTCAGGGCGCCGATCTTCACCAGGATCTCGCCCAGGCGCATGGTGTTTTCCGGCAGGGCCTGCAGCAGGGCGATGTAGTCCGCCAGCTTGCTGTTGGGCGGCAGGATGTGCAGGGTGCATTCGTCGCGCACGAAGTCGAAGACGGCCTCGATGGCGGCCTTGTCCGCGTCGCTCTTGAACTTGATCTCGAAGCCCAGGTAGCAGGCTTCCGGGTCCATCTCCTCGGCGCTGGGCATGGCATCGGGAATGGTCTCGATGTGCACGATCTGGCCCAGGGTGGAGAGGTAGCGCAGGAAGGAAATGGGGTCCATGCCGTTGCGCAGGACGCCGGCGCCGAAGCGCAGGGAGATGTGCCAGAAATCCGTTTCCACCAGGCCGCCGCCGGAAGCCTGGACGTCGTCCACCTTCTCCACCGGGGGGCGGTTGGGCTGCACGCTGGCCGCCGGGGCCTCTTCCTTGGCGTCGAGCCAGTCGCGCTGCAGGCGGGAGAGCAGGGAATCGCCCTCGGCCCGCAGATCCTCGTCGGGTTCGGCGGCGCCGGCCTCCAGCACGGAGAGCAGGTTGCCGATGTGGTCGCAGCAGCCCAGGAGCACGGCCACCAGGTCGCTGCTGACCTTGATGTCGCCGTTGCGCAGCTTGTCCAGGGCGTTTTCCGCCACGTGGGTGAAGGCGACGATGAAGTTGCACTCGATGACGCCGGCGCCGCCCTTGATGGTGTGGGCCGGGCGGAACACGGCGTTGATCAGGTCGCTGTCTTCCGGATTGGCCTCCAGCTGCAGCAGGGCCTCCTCCATGGCGGCCAGCTGTTCCCGGCTCTCGGTGACGAATACGGTGGTCAGTTCGTCCATGATTCCTCCTCAGCCCTGTTCCCGGGCCGGGATGACCAGGGGGTCGCCGAAGAAGGCGGCCATGTTGAAGAAGTCCAGCAATTCCCGCACGGCGGGGCTGTGGGCGACGATGCGGGCGGTCTTGTTCTGCAGCGCGGCTTCCCGCTTGGTCAGCAGGAGCAGCTGGAAGCCTGCGGTATCGACCTCGCCGACGTGGGACAGGTCGATTTCCAGGTCGCGGCACTGGCCCAGGGCTTCCATGAAGGCGGCCTTCTGGGTCAGGGCGTTGTAGATGGTCAGGTCATCCAGGATGGTGACGCGATGGGTGCCGGTGCTCACGAGTCCCCCTTAGAAGAGCTCCACCTGGGGCAGGTCCGGCTCGCCGCCGGGGGCGGACTGGTGCAGGGCCTGCTTGTGGGTGGTGCGTTGCTGTTTCATCACATAGCGGCTGTACAGCTGGTCCAGGTGCTCGGACAAAGGCTGGTACTGGAAATTGGGGTTTTCCGCCTGGCGCAGGCGTTCGGACAGGGTGGCGGCGTGCTGCTGCAGTCGGGACAGGGCTTCGATGGTGGTTTCGATCTGCTGCCGGGTGACGTCCTGGAACTGCACGCTGGCCACCGCATCCATGAACATGGCCGCCAGTTCCTGGCTGCTGCTCTGGACGGTGGCGATCACCGTGCTCTGGTGCTGCATGACCTGCTCGTAGCTATGGCCCAGGGTGGTGAGCTGGGTGGCGAACTGCTGCAGGGCGGCCCGCTCCCGGTCCAGGTTGGAGTGGGAGAGCTTGTCCTGGAATTGCTGTTCGATGGTGCTGGCGACGCCGACGATGCCCTGGTTGATCTGGGTCACCGCCGCCTCGGTTTCGCTGGAGAGCTTGCGCACCTCGTCGGCCACCACGGCAAAGCCGCGGCCCGCCTCGCCGGCCCGGGCCGCCTCGATGGCGGCGTTGAGGGCCAGCAGGTTGGTCTGGCTGGCGATGCCCTTGATCAGCTTGGTCAGGGATTCCAGGGAGCGAGCCTCGGCCACCACCTGGGCCACCCGTTCCTGGTCGGCCTGGGCTTCCTGGATGCGGTTTTCGATGTAGAGGCCCATCTCGACGATGAGCTTCTGGTTGTCGGCGATGCGGCTTTCCGACTCGTTGACCATCTGGCTCGACTCGGTGGAACTGGTGCTGACGAACTCGTTGAGGTGGGTCACCACCCCGTCCACCGCCTGCAGCCGCTCCGTGATCTGGTAGGCCGCCTCTTCGGTGGCCTGGATGACGCTGTGCAGCTGGCCCTGCAGCACCTCGTTGAAGGCCGGCACGGCCGCCAGTTCTTCCGCCACCTCTTCGGCCACGGCCTGGTAGTTGGTGTTGGTGCTGGCGAAGACCTCCTGGTTGCGCGCCAGGCCGAACATCATGTCCCGGTAGAAGGCGATGGAAACCAGGCGTTGGGCCAGGTAGGCGACGACGACGATGATTACCGTGCCGATGGCGTCGCCCAGGGGCTGGGCAACGTCGAAGGAATTCAGGAAGTCGCTATGGAACCAGTCGTGCAGGAAGTAGACCATGAGGCCTGCTCCGATGGCGACGATGGCGAATACCAGGGAGGCCCGCCGTAGCAACAGTCCGAAGTCCATGGGCTTAGCGCAGTACCAGTTTGATGGTGTTGAGGAGCTGGTCGGCGGTGGCCGGCTTGACGATCCAGCCGGAGGCCCCTGCCGCCTTGGCTTCAGCCCGCTTTTCCTGCTGCGACTCGGTGGTCAGGAACAGGATGGGCATGAACTTGTAATTGGGCAGCTTGCGCACTTCGCGGATGAACTGGATGCCGTTCATGCCGGGCATGTTGAGGTCGGTGATGAGCAGGTCCACCTTCACCCCGGCCTGGAACTTCTTCATTCCCTCTTCCGCATTTCCAGCCTTTTCAACAGCATAGCCTGCCTTGGCGAGGATGTTGGAGATGGATAGCAGAATGGTTGCCGAATCGTCGACAAGGAAAATGGTTTTCATGGAGCAGCTTCCCTCAAGGCGTTTTTAGCTTCGAATAATGGGGGATAGGGGCGGCAGCGGTCAATTATTTCTGATTTATATCAGAGACAAGGCCCATCTGCCGCCCAGGGCTTGCGGATGCGCCCTGGCGGGCGATCCGGGGGGCGCCGGGCGGGGCTCAGCGGGGGCGTTTGTCGATGACCCGCTTGGCCTTGCCGACGGAACGTTCGATGCCGCCGACCTCGACGATGCGCACCTGGGTGGAAATGCCGATGTAGGACTTGATGTGGTGCTGCAGTTCGTGGGCCACGTATTCCTTCTCGGCGGCGGTGGCGATGCCGAACTCCGGCTTCATTTCCACGTTCACGGTGATGCTGTCCAGGTGGCCGTCCCGCGCCACTTCCAGCAGGTAATGGCCGGACAGCTTGGCCTGTTTGAGGATCAATTCCTCGATCTGGCTGGGGAACACATTAACGCCACGAATAATCAGCATGTCATCGGAGCGGCCGGTGATCTTGCCGATGCGGCGGAAACTGCGGGAGGTGGGCGCCAGCAGGCGGGTCAGGTCCCGGGTGCGGTAGCGCACCACCGGCAGGGCCTCCTTGGAGAGGGAGGTGAATACCAGCTCGCCCTGGCTGCCCTCGGGCAGGACTTCGCCGGTGTTGGGGTCGATGATTTCCGGGTAGAAGTGGTCTTCCCAGATCACCGGGCCGTCCTTGGACTCGATGCACTCGTTGGCGACGCCGGGGCCCATGACTTCGGAAAGACCGTAGATGTCCACCGCGTCGATGCCCAGCAGGTTCTCGATTTCCTGGCGCATGCCGTCGGTCCACGGCTCGGCGCCGTGGATGCCGATGCGCAGGGAGGTGCCCCGGGGATCCATGCCCTGGCGCTTGAACTCGTCGGCGATGTTGAGCATGTAGGAGGGCGTGCACATGATGATGCGCGGCGCGAAGTCGGCGATCAGCTGCACCTGCTTTTCCGTCTGCCCGCCGGACATGGGGATGACCGTGCAGCCCAGGGCCTCGGCCCCGTAGTGGGCGCCCAGGCCGCCGGTGAACAGGCCGTAGCCGTAGGCGACGTGGATGATGTCGCCGCGGCGGCCGCCGGCGGCGTAGATGGAGCGGGCCATGAGGTGGGCCCAGGTGTCGATGTCCTTCTGGGTGTAGCCGACCACGGTGGGCTTGCCGGTGGTGCCGCTGGAGGCGTGCACCCGCACCACCTCTTCCCGGGGCGTGGCGAACATCTTGAAGGGGTAGTTGTCCCGCAGGTCCTGCTTGGTGGTGAAGGGGAACTTGCGCAGGTCGTCCAGGCTGTGGAAGTCGTCCGGATGCACGCCCTGGGCGTCGAACTTGGCCCGGTAGTGGGGCACGTTGTCGTAGGCGTGCTTCAGGGTCCAGCGCAGACGTTCCACCTGCAGTGCGGTGATTTCGTCGCGGCTGGCATTTTCGATGGCGTCGAGGCCGATCTTTGCTGCCGTCATTTTTATATAGTCCTTGTCATGGCCCCCTCCTCCCTAACGGCTGGGGCAAGTCACGCATTTTCCGGGATTTTTCCCCCCCGCTCAATGCATTTGCCACGAAGGAGGCGGGGCGCCCCGTCGGCGGCCTGCCTTCCCTTATATACTGCGGGCGCCATGACCGCTTCCGTTCCTGCTTCTGCCGCTCCCCGCCTGGGGGAGGAAATCCGCCACATTGCCCGGCACGCCTGGCCGATCCTGGTGGCCCAGCTGGCCTCCATGGGCCTGATGCTGATCGACACGGCCCTGCTCGGCCACTACGGTGCCGCCGACCTGGCGGCGGTGGCCATCGGCGGCGGCATCTACATTGCCGTCATCATGGCCTGCGCCGGCGTGCTGCAGGCGGTGGCGCCGGTGGTGGCCCACCTGAATGGCGCCGGGCGCCACGGGGAAATCGCCGCCGCCCTGCAGCAGGCCTTCTGGGTGGCCCTGGTGCTGGCCGTGCCGGCCTGCCTGCTGATGCGCTTCCCCGACCCGCTACTGGCCATGGCCACCATGGAGCCGGCGGTGGAAGCCAAGACCCGGGCCTACCTCAACCTGCTGGCCTGGGGCCTGCCCCTGGTGCTGCTGTACCGTACCCTGTTCGCCTTCGCCAATGCCCTCGGCCATTCCCGGCCCTTCATGCTGATCAGCCTGGCGACCACCGCCCTGCACCTGCCCCTCTCCTGGTGCCTGATCCAGGGGCGCTGGGGTGGCCCGCCCTTGGGGGGGGAGGGCACCGGCTGGTCCACCCTGATCATCGTCGGGGTCGGTTTTTTCTGCGGTTTCGCTTATCTGCGGCGCTCGGCCGCCCTGGCGCCCCTGGCCCTGCTGGGTCGCTGGCACCGGCCCCAGTGGGCGCGCTTGCGGGAGCTGCTGCGCCTGGGGCTGCCTATGGGCTTTTCCAACCTGGTGGAAATCAGCGCCTTCACCCTGATCGCCCTCTTCATCGCCCGGGAAGGGGCGACCGTGGTGGCGGGGCACCGCATCGTCGCCAACCTGGCGGCCCTGCTCTACATGCTGCCCCTGGCGGTGGCCATCGCCACCCTGGCCCGGGTCGGGCGGGCTGCCGGGGCCCGGGATCAGGCCGGCATGGAGCGGGCGGTCGGTGCCGGCATGGTCCTGGCCACCGGCCTGTCGCTGCTGTTCGGGGGCTTGCTGTGGTGGGGCGCCGGGCCCCTGGTGGGAGCCGCCACGGGGGATGGCCGGGTGGCCGCGGTGGCCGTTGGCCTGGTGGGTTATCTGGCGGCCTACCAGCTGTTCGACGCGATCCAGACGGTGGCGGGCTTTTCCCTGCGGGGCTGCAAGATTACCTTCCTGCCCATGCTGATCCATACCCTCTGCTTCTGGGGTGTCGGCCTGGGGGGCGGCTGGTGGCTGGCCTACGGCAGCCCGGCCATGGGCGTGGCCGGCTACTGGGCCGCATCCACCGCCAGCCTGGTGCTGGCGGCGGTGCTGCTGGGCGGCCTGCTGTGGCGGGTGCTGGCGGCAACCCGGGAATAGGGCGCTTCGCCGGTCCTGCCTGAAAAGGCGCGTCCCGTCTCGTTGTCAGGCAAGGCGCGGCTGGCAGCGGCGTCCTGCCTGCCTTCCAGGCGATGCCGCTATTGCGGCCGCTTGTCCACCACCCGCCGGGCCTTGCCGCCGACGGCCCGTTCGATGCTGCCCACCGCCTCCACCCGCACCCGGGTGGAAATGCCGATGTAGGACTTGATGTGATGCTGCAGCTCCCGCGCCGCCTGCTCGGAGACGTGGGTGCCCGCATTGGCGAACTCGGGTTTCAGTTCCACCCGGATGTCCAGCTTGTCCAGATGGCCTTCGCGCCACACCTCCAGCTGGTAGTGGGGCGACAGTTCGGCCTGCTTGAGGATGAATTCCTCGACCTGGCTGGGGAAGACATTGACGCCGCGGATGATCAGCATGTCGTCGGAACGGCCGGTGATCTTGCCGATGCGGCGGAAGCTGCGGGCCGTGGGCGGCAGCAGGGTGGTCAGGTCCCGGGTGCGGTAGCGCACCACCGGCATGCCTTCCTTGGTCAGGGAGGTGAACACCAGTTCGCCGTGGGCGCCGTCGGGCAGGACTTCGCCGGTATTGGGGTCGATGATCTCCGGGTAGAAGTGGTCTTCCCAGATGGTGGGGCCGTCCCGGGATTCGATGCATTCGCTGGCGACGCCGGGGCCCATCACTTCCGACAGGCCGTAGAGGTCCATGGCGGCGATGCCGAAGCGGCGCTCGATCTCCGCCCGCATGCTTTCGCCCCAGGGCTCGGCGCCGAAGAGGCCGATGCGCAGGCTGGAGCCGGCCAGGTCGAAGCCCTGGTGCTCGCATTCGTCGGCCAGGTTGAGGGCGTAGGAGGGCGTCACCACCAGCACCGTGGGCTTGAAGTCGGCGATGAGCTGCACCTGGCGCTCGGTCTGGCCGCCGGAAACGGGCACCGCCGTGGCGCCCAGGCGCTCGACGCCGTAATGGACGCCGAGGCCGCCGGTGAACAGGCCGTAGCCGTGGGCCACATGGACGATGTCCTCCGGTCCGGCGCCGGCGGCGCGCAGGGCCCGGGCCATGATGTCGGCCCAGCGGTCGATGTCGCCGGCGGTGTAGCCGACCACGGTGGGCTTGCCGGTGGTGCCGCTGGAGGCGTGCACCCGCACGATGTCGCGCATGGGCACGGCGAAGAGACCGTAGGGGTAGTTGTCCCGCAGGTCCTGTTTGCCGGTGAAGGGGAACCTGGCCAGGTCCGCCAGGGTCTTCAGGTCGTCCGGATGGACGCCGTGGGCGTCGAACTTGGCCCGGGTATGGGGCACCTTCTCGTAGGCGTGGCGCAGGGTCTGTTGCAGGCGCTTGAGCTGCAGGGCGGCGATTTCGTCCCGGCTGGCGCGGGCGATGCGTTCCCCTTCCAGGGCGGCGGCGGACTCCCGGTGCATGGTTTTCTCCCCGACTTTTTGTCGTTGTAATAATGCTGTCCGGGATTCTGGGGGCGGCGCGGCGGGGGGCGCTTAATCTGGATCAAATGGAGGCGCTGCGGGCCCGGGATTTGTATCCATAATTATGAATGCAAAACAGCGGGACGCCTTTTTTCTTGTGTTAATATTGGCGGACTAACAATAAGATAGCGCTCCGCTGCTGTAATCCGTTGCATAAAGAATCCGGCCTCCCCATGCCACTTTCCCCTGCCCCTGTTGCCCGCCAGCGCCTGCACGTCCGCAGCATCCAGTTGTATGGCTTCAAGCGCGAGGATGGTCTGTGGGACGTGGAGGCGCGTCTGACCGACGTCAAGGATCATGATTACCCCCTTTCCTCCGGGCTGCGGCCAGCAGGAGAACCGGTGCACGATATGTGGGTACGGGTCACCATCGATCGGGAATTCAACATTCTCGCGGCGGAGACCCGGACGGACGGCATGCCCTATGTGGGACAATGCGACCGTATCAACGCGGATTACAACAGGCTGGTAGGCTTGAATCTGTTTCACGGCTTCCGCAGGGCGGTCAAGGAGCGTTTTGGCGATGTCAAAGGCTGCTCCCATCTGACCGAGCTGGTCATGGTGCTGCCGACGGCGGCGATCCAGACCTTTGCCAGTGAAATGAAAGACAACGAGGACCATGGTCACAAGCCTTATCAGCTTGACCGCTGCCATGCCCTCGAATCCACTTCGGAAGCGGTCCAGCGCTATTACCCGCGCTGGTACCGTGACCAGAAAATGGGGTAGGGGAGACACTCCTGCCTTTTGCTCGCAACTTCAACCAAGCAAGGAAAGCGCATGAAAATTCATGAATATCAGGGTAAGGAGATCCTGAGAAAGTTCGGCGTGACGACGCCGCGCGGCAAGCCTGCCTTCTCCGTCGACGAAGCTGTCAAGGTCGCCGAGGAACTGGGCGGCAAGGTGTGGGTCGTGAAGGCCCAGATTCACGCTGGTGGCCGCGGCAAGGGCGGTGGCGTGAAGGTTGCCAAGTCCCTGGATGAAGTGCGCCAATACGCCACCCAGATTCTGGGCATGCAACTGGTGACCCACCAGACCGGCCCGGAAGGCCAGAAGGTCCGCCGCCTGCTGATTGAAGAAGGCGCCGACATCAAGAAGGAATACTACCTGGCTGTCCTGACCGACCGCGCTACCCAGAAGGTCGCCGTCATGGCCTCCTCCGAAGGCGGCATGGACATCGAGGAAGTGGCCCACGCCACCCCCGAGAAGATCCTCAAGGAATTCGTTGATCCCCTGGTCGGCATCACCGACCAGCAGACCCTGAACCTGGCCCAGGGCATCGGCGTTCCCGCCGACTCCGTGGCCAAGGCCCAGGCCGAGATCAAGAAGCTGTACCAGTGCTACATGGAAACCGATGCCTCCCTGGCGGAAATCAACCCGCTGATCCTGGAAGGCAACGGCAACATCAAGGCTCTGGACGCCAAGTTCAATTTCGACTCCAACGCCCTCTTCCGTCATCCCGAAATCGTTGAATACCGCGATCTGGATGAAGAAGACGCCGACGAAATCGAAGCCTCCAAGTTCGACCTGGCCTACATCTCCCTGGACGGCAACATCGGCTGTCTGGTGAACGGTGCCGGTCTGGCCATGGCCACCATGGACACCATCAAGCTGTTCGGCGCCGAGCCGGCCAACTTCCTGGACGTGGGCGGCGGTGCCACCACCGAGAAGGTCACCGAAGCCTTCAAGATCATGCTCAAGAACCCCAAGGTCAAGGGCATCCTGGTCAACATCTTCGGCGGCATCATGAAGTGCGACACCATCGCCACCGGCGTGGTGACCGCGGCCAAGGAAGTGAACCTGTCCGTGCCGCTGGTGGTCCGCATGAAGGGCACCAACGAGGACCTGGGCAAGCAGATCCTGAAGGATTCCGGTCTGCCGATCATTTCCGCCGATACCATGGCCGAAGCGGCCCAGAAGATCGTCGACGCGGTCAAGTAAGGAGTTATTGAATGTCCATCCTGATCAACAAAGACACCAAGGTCATCACCCAGGGCATCACCGGCAAGACCGGCCAGTTCCATACGGAAAAGTGCCAGGAATACGCCAACGGCAAGAACTGCTTCGTTGCCGGCGTGAACCCCAAGAAGGCTGGCGAGAAGATCTTCGACATCCCCATCTACGCCACCGTCAAGGAAGCTGCCAAGGACACCGGCGCCACCGTTTCCGTCATCTACGTGCCGCCCGCCGGCGCTGCTGCCGCCATCTGGGAAGCCGTTGAAGCCGACCTGGACCTGGCCATCTGCATCACCGAAGGCATCCCCGTGCGGGACATGCTGGAAGTGCGCAACAAGATGAAGGAAAAGGAAGCCAAGGGCGGCAAGAAGACCCTGCTGCTGGGCCCCAACTGCCCCGGCCTGATCACCCCCGATGAAATCAAGATCGGCATCATGCCCGGTCACATCCACAAGAAGGGTCGCATCGGCGTGGTTTCCCGCTCCGGCACCCTGACCTACGAAGCCGTTGCCCAGCTGACCGAAATCGGTCTGGGCCAGTCTTCCGCCGTGGGTATCGGTGGCGACCCCATCAACGGTCTGAAGCACATCGACGTCATGAAGATGTTCAATGACGATCCGGATACCGACGCCGTCATCATGATCGGCGAAATCGGCGGTCCCGATGAAGCCGAAGCCGCCATGTGGTGCAAGGCCAACATGAAGAAGCCCATCGTCGGCTTCATCGCCGGTGTGACTGCCCCCGCGGGCAAGCGCATGGGCCATGCTGGCGCCCTGATTTCCGGTGGTGCCGACACCGCTGACGCCAAGCTCGCCATCATGGAAGAGTGCGGCTTCACCGTGACCCGCAACCCCTCCGAAATGGGCCGTCTGCTCAAGGGTCTGCTGAAGTAAGCAGCGTCCCCGGCGCAATGCCAAGGCGGGCCTTCTGGCCCGCCTTTTTCTTTTGGGGCGTGCCCTGGGAGGCGGGCGGGGCGCCGCTGCTGGCGATGCCATGCCGGAAATGCCCGTCCTTCCTGCCTGAGCGGCCCCATGCTCTGTCATCGCAGACCCTGCCTGTCCGGGAAATGCCGGGCCAGGGCCCGGCCACGGTACAATCCGGCCCCATGGAACTCGACCTCACTTCTCCCGTTTTCTGGCTGGCGGTGGCCCAGATCATCGCCATCGACGTGGTGCTCTCCGGCGACAACGCCGTGGTCATCGCCCTGGCCTGTCGCAACCTTTCCCCCGAGCAGCGCAAGAAAGGCATCTTCTGGGGCGTCGCCGGCGCCGTCAGCCTGCGCGTGGTGCTGACCACCTTCGCCGCCCTGGTGATGAACCTGCCCTGGCTCAAGCTGGTGGGCGGCCTGCTGCTGCTGTGGATCGGCATCAAGCTGCTGCTGCCGGAGGACGACGACGGCCACGACATCAACGCCGCCGACCACCTGTGGGGCGCGGTGAAGACCATCATCGTCGCCGACTTCGTCATGAGCCTGGACAACGTCATCGGCGTTGCCGGCGCCTCCCACGGCAGCCTGTTCCTGCTGCTCTTCGGCCTGGCCGTGAGCATTCCCCTGATCGTCTGGTCCAGCCAGCTGATCCTCAAGCTGATGGAGCGCTGGCCGGTGGTGGTGACCCTGGGCGCCGCCCTGCTCGGCTTCGTCGCCGGCGAAATGATCGCCGCCGATCCCGGCCTGGCGCCCTGGCTGACCGGCACTCCGGCCTGGCTGCCCAAGGCCGTCGGCCTCCTCGCCGCCGTGCTGGTGGTGCTGGCCGGCAAGGTGCTGCAGGCCCGGCGCCCGGCCCCCGTCGATATTACCGTGGAGTAAGAATGGCCCTGTATCTGAGCGAAGCCGACGTCCAGTCGGTGCTGACCATGCCCATGGCCCTGGAGGCCGTGGAAACCGCCCACCGCGAACTGTCCCGGGGGGGCGCCCTGGCCGCCCAGGATACGCCTCGGGCCCGCACCCGCCTGCCCCAGACGGCCCTGCACCTGCTGCACGGCGGCCTGCCCGGGCTGGGCATCCTGGGCTACAAGGCCTACACCAGCAACCGCAGCGGCAACCGCTTCAACGTCTTTCTCTTCGACGCCGCCAGCGGCGTGTTGCAGGCCGTGGTGGCAGCCGATTACCTGGGCATGATGCGCACCGGCGCCGCCTCGGGCATCGCCGCCAAATGGCTGGCGCGGCCCGATTCCGAAGTGGCCGGCGTCTTCGGCAGCGGCTGGCAGGCCCGGGGTCATGTTGAAGCCATCTGCACCGCCCTGCCGCTGCGCCGGGTCAAGGTTTACGGCCGCAAGCGGGACAAGCAGGAAGCCTTCTGCACCGAGATGGGCCAGCGCCTGCCCGGGGTCGAGATCGTCCCCGCCGCCGATGCGGAAGCGACGGTGCGCGGCTCCGATGTGATCGGCACCATCACCACGGCCGCCGCCCCCCTGTTCGACGCCGACTGGCTGGTGCCGGGCGTGCACATCAATGCCGCCGGTTCCAATGCCCTGATCCGCCAGGAACTGTCCGAAGCCGCCGTGCGCCGTTGCGACCTGGTGGCGGTGGATACGGTGGATACGGCCCTGAAGGAGGCCGGGGATCTGGTGCCCCTGCTGGAGAAGGGCCGCCTTTCCGCCCGCCAGCTGGTGGAACTGGGTGATGTCATCGTCGGCCGCCGTGCCGGGCGCACTTCGCCCGAGCAGATCACCCTGTTCGAATCCCAGGGATTGGCGGTGCAGGATCTGGTGCTGGCCTCCCTGGTGCTGGCCCAGGCCCGGGCCCGGGGGCTGGGCCAGGAGCTGCCGTTCGGCGGCTGAAAACGCCCGTTTGTTTCTCGCCCGCCGGGGAGCGTGAATTATGGCGCGCCCGGCGCCGGCTTTCTCGGCGAGAATCCCATTTGACTGAGTTAAGGCGGCACTGTAAGAATGCAGAATACGCCGCTGAATAATAGGGTTGCGGCACGAGGGAGCCGGAGGGAGCCAGCATTGGGCCATTCCGGCAGGCCATAGAAGAAGACAACTAATCAATTTGGCATTGGAGGCCCTGCGCCATGCGCAAAGCCGGATTCTGGAAGACCGACTGGTTCCTCGGCCTGGCCCTGTCCCTGGCCATGCTGGCCGCGGCCAATGGAGAGTTGATCCAGAGCCTGGAGCGCAAGGCCTACGACATGGGCGTGGCCGCCTCCAGCCGGACCCCGTCCGAGCGGGTGGCGGTGATCGCCATCGACGACCAGAGCATCGCCAACATCGGCCGCTGGCCCTGGTCCCGGGACGTCCATGCCCGCCTCACCGACCTCCTGGTGGGGGCCAAGGCCAAGGTCATCGGCAACACGGTGCTGTTCTCCGAGCCCCAGATCGATCCGGGCTACGCCTACATCACCCGGCTGCTGGAACTCTCCCGCCAGGGCGCCATGCCGGCGGAGGCCGCCGGCATCCTGCAGGAGGCCGAGGCCGCCCTCAACACGGACCGCCGCCTGGCCCAGAGCTACGGCGCCACCGACACGGTGCTGCTGCCCATGCTGTTCCAGCTGGGCGATCCCCTGGGGCGGCCGGACCAGCCCCTGCCGGAGTTCGTCAGCCGCAACCAGCTGACCCGGGTCAATGCCGGCAGCGGCTTTGCCCTGCCCACCAACGCGGTGCAGCTGCCGGTGCCGGGCATCGGCGAGAAGGCCGCCGCCATCGGCCATCTCAACGCCTCCGTGGACGTGGACGGCGGCATCCGCAGCGAACCCCTGGTGCTCAGCTACTACGACCAGTTCTATCCCTCCCTGTCCCTGCTGATCGCCGCCCGCAGCCTCAATCTCGGGCCCGCCGACATCCAGGCGACCCTGGGGGAGTCGGTGCGCCTGGGCAAGCTGCGCATCCCGACAGACCCGGCCAGCCGCATGCTGACCTTCTTCTACAAGGACCGGGAGGGCAAGCCCGCCTTTGCGGTGGATTCCTTCTACGACGTGCTGTCCGGCAAGATTCCCGCCGCCAAGTACCAGGACAAGATCGTCCTCATCGGCGCCACCGCCGCCGGGGTCGGCGCCAGCCAGGTGACGCCCGTATCCCCGGCCATGGCACCGGTGCTGACCCTGGCCCACTCCGTCTCCAGCATCCTGCAGGAACACTTCTTCGTCATCCCGGCCTGGGGCCTGGGGGCCGAGCTGGCCGCCTACCTGCTGGTGGCCCTGTACCTGATCCTGTTGCTGCCCCGGCTTTCCGCCGGCGTCGGCGCCGGCCTCACCGCCCTGCTGCTGGCGGCCCTGCTCGGCCTGCATTTCGGCCTGATGCTGGGGGCCGGCCTGTGGCTGCAGCTGATGGGCGCCGCCACCCTGCTGCTGCTGGGTCATCTCCTGCTCACCACCAAGCGCTTCCTGGTGACGGAGCGGGGCAAGGAGAAATCCGACCAGGAATCGGCCGAGTCCAACCGCATGCTGGGCCTGGCCTTCCAGGGCCAGGGCCAGCTCGACATGGCCTTCGACAAGCTGCGCAAGTGCCCCCTGGACGACCAGTTGATGGAGAACCTCTACAACCTGGCCCTGGACTTCGAACGCAAGCGCCAGTTCAACAAGGCCGAGGCCGTGTTCCGCTACATGTCCGGCTACAACCCCAAGTTCCGGGACCTGGAAATGCGCCTGTCCCGGGCCAAGGCCATGTCGGAAACCATCATGCTCGGCGGCGCCGGCGCCCGCAGCAGCGGGGGCACCCAGATCCTCACCGGCGGCGAGGTGGAAAAGCCCATGCTGGGCCGCTACCAGGTGGAAAAGGAGCTGGGCAAGGGCGCCATGGGTGTGGTCTACCAGGGGCGCGACCCCAAGATCAACCGGGTGGTGGCCATCAAGACCATGGCCCTGGCCCAGGAGTTCGAGGAAGACGAGCTGGCCGACGTCAAGGAGCGCTTCTTCCGCGAGGCGGAAACCGCCGGCCGCCTCAACCATCCCAACATCGTCACCATTTTCGATGCCGGCGAAGAGCACGACCTGGCCTATATCGCCATGGAGTTCCTCAAGGGCAAGGACCTGGTGCCCTTCACCAAGGCCGACCACCTGTTGCCGCCCGAGCGGGTAGCCGACATCGTCGCCCGGGTGGCCGAGGCCCTGGACTACGCCCACCGCAACAACGTGGTGCACCGGGACATCAAGCCGGCCAACATCATGTATGAGCCCGAGTCGGACCAGGTCAAGGTGACCGACTTCGGCATCGCCCGCATCACCGATTCGTCCCGCACCCGTACCGGCATGGTTCTCGGCACCCCGTCCTACATGTCGCCGGAGCAGCTGGCAGGGAAGAAGATCGACGGCCGCTCCGACCTGTTTTCCCTGGGCGTGACCCTGTACCAGTTGTGCTGCGGCCAGCTGCCGTTCCATGGCGAATCCATGGCCCAGCTGATGTTCAAGATCGCCAACGAGGCCAGCCCCGACGTGCGCCTGGCCAATCCGGCCGTGCCCGCGGCCCTGGCGGAAATCATCAACAAGGCCCTGGTCAAGGACGCGGAGCAGCGTTACCAGACCGGGGCGGAAATGGCGCGCGACCTGCGTGCGGCCTGCGCCCCCGGCGCCGGCGGCGCCGGCGGCGTGGACGTGACGCTCTGAGGGGGAGGAAAACTGCGTGCATAAGAGTCTGAGCGAGGCCCTGGAAATCGCCGTCAAGACCGATCCGGGCATGGTTCGGGGCCACAACGAGGATGCGGTCTTCGCCAATCCCCACCTGGGCCTGGCCATCCTGGCCGACGGCATGGGCGGCTACAACGCCGGCGAGGTGGCCAGTGGCATGGCCACCACCCTGCTCTCGGGCGAGATCGAGGAAGGCCTGATCCTGAAAGGCGCCTGGGAGGTGGAGCCCGACGGCGAGCCCTACGCCAACGCCCTGCTGCGGGAACGTATCGCCACCGCCAATTCGGCCATCTACCACGCCGCCCAGAGCCAGCCCCAGTACGCGGGCATGGGCACGACCCTGGTGTTGGCCCTGTTCGCCGACAACGTGGTGACCGTTGCCCACATCGGCGACTCCCGCCTCTACCGCCTGCGCGGCGAGGAATTCGTGCGGGTCACCCGGGACCATTCCCTGCTGCAGGAGCAGCTCGACAGCGGCATGCTGACGCCGGAACAGGCCCGGCTGTCCATGAACAAGAACCTGGTGACCCGGGCCCTCGGCGTGGACCCGGAGGTGGAGCCGGAGATCCGCTCCTACCCGGTGCTGCCGGGCGACATCTTCCTGCTCTGTTCCGATGGTCTCAACGACATGGTGGAGGACGAGGAAATCGGCCTCACCCTGCAGACCCTTTCCGCCAACCTGGAGCTGGCCGCCACCCAGCTGATCCAGATGGCCAACGACAACGGCGGCCGCGACAACGTGTCCGTGATCCTGGTCAAGGTCCTGCGCGACTTCGCCGCCCCCCGCGGCTGGTGGTCCCGTTTCCTGGCCTGGTTGAAATGATTTTTCGCTAAGGAATTGCACTATGGCAAAGCTGATTCTCTCCATGGACGGACTGGTCCTGAAGGAAATCCCGCTCACCAAGGAGCGGATGACCATCGGCCGCAAGCCCCACAACGATATCCAGATCGACAATCTGGCCATCAGCGGGGAACACGCGGCCCTGGTGACCATCCTCAACGATTCCTTTCTCGAGGACCTGAACAGCACCAACGGCACCCTGGTGAACGGCCAGCCCATCAAGAAGCACTTCCTGCAGAACGGCGACGTGGTGGAACTGGGCAAGTACAAGCTCAAGTTCATCAGCGACCTGCCCGCCGCCCGTGAGGGGGAGACCGACTTCGAGAAGACCATGGTGCTGCGTCCCGGCAGCATCCAGCCCCAGGAGGCGCCCGCCGCCTCCGCCGTGGGCGAGGCCACCCATGCCAACTTCGGCGACGTGCGCATCCCGTCGCCGCCGCCGGCTGCCCCTGCCGCCGCCGCGGCGCCCCTGCTGGGGGTGGTGCAGATACTCAACGGCGCCAATGCGGGCAAGGAACTGGAACTGGTGAAGACCCTCACCACCTTGGGCAAGCCCGGCGTGCAGGTGGCCGTCATCACCCGGCGGCCCCATGGTTATTTCATCACCCATGTGGAAGGTGGCCAGTTCCCGGTGGTCAACGGCAAGACCCTGGACGCCCAGGCCCATCCCCTGGCGGACCACGATGTGGTTGAGATCGCCGGGGTGAAGATGGAATTCTTCCTGAAGAACTGAGGGGCGCGGACGCAGCGGCGCCGCACGGCCAGCCGGGGGCAAATTGAAAAAGAACCTTGTCAGAATCGCCCTCGGCCTGGCGCTGGTGCTGCTCACCCTGGGGCATTCCATCCGCCTCTACCAGCATCCCCTGCTGTCCCACCTGGATGCCATCACCTACGATGCCCGCCTGCGCCTGACCCAGCCTGGCGGCCTGGACAGCCGGGTGGTGGTGGTCGATATCGACGAGAAGAGCCTGGCCGAAGTGGGGCGCTGGCCCTGGAGCCGGGACAAGGTGAGCCGGCTGGTGCGGCAGCTGACGGACCACTACGGCGTGCAGCTGGTCGGCTTCGACGTGGTCTTTGCCGAACCCGATGAAAGCTCCGGCCTGCGGGTCCTGGAGCGCATGGGCGCCACCAGCCTGAAGGGCGACGCAGCTTTCCTTGCCTCCCTCTCCTCCCTGCGCGGCAGCCTGGATTACGACGGCCAGTTCGCCGCCACCCTCAAGGGGCGGCCGGTGGTGCTGGGCTTCTACATGTCCAACGGCATTCCCCAGGGGGCGCTGCCGCCGGCGGTGCTGCCGGCCGGCACCTTCCAGGGGCGCAACATCCTGTTCACCTCCTGGCGCGGCTACGGCGGCAACCTGCCGGCCTTCCAGGCGGCGGCCCCGGCCGGCGGCCACTTCAATCCCCTGGTGGATTTCGACGGCATTTCCCGCCGGGTACCCATGCTGGTGGAGCACGGCGGCCAGTACTACGAATCCCTCTCCCTGGCCATGGTGCGCCTGCTGCTGGGCAATGTGCCGGTGCGGCCGGGCTACGCCGAAGGGGGCGGCGGTTCCGGCTATGCCGGCCTGGAATGGCTGGACCTGCCGACCCCCCGGGGGGCGCTGCGCATTCCCGTGGACGAGAACGTGGCCACTCTGGTGCCCTACCGGGGCGGCCAGGGCAGCTTCGTCTACCTGTCGGCGGCGGACGTGCTGCAGGGGCGGGTGGCGCCGGCCAGCCTGCAGGGGAAGGTGGTGCTGGTGGGCACCACCGCGCCCGGCCTCATGGATTTGCGGGCGACCCCGGTGGGCGAGGCCTATCCGGGGGTGGAAATCCACGCCAACCTGATTGCCGGCATGCTCGACGGCAGCCTCAAGCACAAGCCGCCCTACGCCCTGGGTTTCGACGTGGTCCAGGTGCTGCTGGTGGGCCTGCTGCTGTCCCTGCTGCTGCCGTCCCTGTCGCCATCCCGGGCCACCCTGCTCACCGGGGCGGTGCTGGCCGGGGTGGTGGGGCTCAACCTCGCTTTGTGGCAGTCCGGCCTGGCCCTGCCGGTGGCCGGCGTGCTGCTCCTGATCCTGGCCCTCTACGCCATGAACATGTCCTGGGGCTACTTCGTCGAATCCCACAGCAAGCGCCAGCTGACCCAGCTCTTCGGGCAGTACGTGCCGCCGGAGCTGGTGGACGAAATGGCCCGGGACCCGGAGCGCTACAGCATGGAAGGCCGCAACGCCGAGCTGACCGTGCTGTTCTCCGACATCCGCGGCTTCACCAGCATCTCGGAAGGCCTGGACCCCAAGGACCTGGCCCATCTGATCAACGAATACCTGGGCGCCATGACCACGGTGATCCGGCACCACCGGGGCACCCTGGACAAATACATCGGCGATGCCATCATGGCCTTCTGGGGGGCGCCGGTGGCCGACCCCGACCATGCCCGTCACGCCCTGCTGGCGGCTCTGGAGATGCAGGTGGAGCTGCGCCGTCTCGACGCCCCCTTCGCCGCCCGGGGCTGGCCGGCCCTGCAGATCGGCATCGGCATCAATACCGGCCTCATGACCGTCGGCGACATGGGCTCGCCCCTGCGCCAGGCCTACACGGTGATGGGCGATGCGGTGAACCTGGGTTCCCGCCTGGAGGGCCTGACCAAGCAGTACGGCGTCGGCATCATTGTCGGCGAGGCCACCCGGGCGGCGGTGCGGGACGGCGTCTTCCGCGAGCTTGACCGGGTCCGGGTGAAGGGCAAGGATGAGCCGGTGGCCATTTATGAGCCTCTGGGCCTGGTGGGCAGCGTGCCCCAGGCCCTGCTGGATGAACTGAAACTGTGGCAGCAGGCCCTGCGCTGTTATCGTGCCCAGGAATGGGACCAGGCCGAGCTGCAGCTGATGAACCTGGTGCGCCTCAACGGTGACTGCCGGCTCTATCAGCTTTACGGCGAGCGCGTTGCCCATCTGCGGCAGCAAGCTCCGGGTGACGGCTGGGACGGCGTCACCACTTTCGAAACCAAGTAGCGGCCGGAAAATCATGAAAATCAGGATTCTCGGTTGTAGCGGCGGCATCGGCGGCCGGCATTTGCGGACCACCTCCATGCTGGTGGATCACGATGTGCTGGTGGATGCGGGAACCGGCGTGGCGGACCTTTCCCTGGCGGAGCTGGGGGCGATCGACCACATCTTCCTCACCCATTCCCATCTCGACCACATCGCCTCCCTGCCCCTGCTGATCGACACCGTCATGGACATGCGCATCGGCCGGCCGGTGACGGTGCACGCCAGCGAGGCCACCCTTGCCATCCTGCGCCAGCATGTCTTCAACTGGCTGGTATGGCCCGACTTCAGCGAAATCCCTAGCCGGGAAGAACCCTGTCTGCAGTTCCAGGCCATGGAGCTGGGGCAGCGGGTAGACCTGGGTTGTGGCCGCAGCATCACCGCCCTGCCGGCGGAACACACGGTGCCGGCCGTAGGCTATCTGCTGGATTCGGGCAGCAACAGCCTGGCCTTCAGCGGCGACACCACTAGCAACGACAGCTTCTGGCCCCGGGTGAACGAGGTTGCCAACCTGCGCTACCTCATCATCGAGACGGCCTTCTCCAACAAGGAGCGGGCCCTGGCCATCGCCTCCAAGCACCTCTGTCCAAGCCTGCTGGCGGAGGAACTGGCCAAGCTGGTGCGACCGGCCGAGGTTTTCATCACCCACCTGAAGCCCGGCCAGATCGAGCAGACCATGCAGGAGATCGAGGAAGGCGTGGCCGGCTTCAAGCCCCGCATGCTGCAGAACAACCAGGTCTTCGAACTGTGAGCGCGTCATGGCCAAGGTGAGCGTGGAAGCCCTGGCGCGCCTTTCGCCCCTGGGCAATCTGTCGGGAGAGCGGCTGGCTGAACTGGCCGCTTACTGCCGCCTGGAAAGCCTGGCCCCGGGCCAGGCGCTGCCGCGCCAGCGCCTGGAGGCCGGGCTTTCCCTCTACCTGCTGCAGGGCGAACTGCGGCTGTCGTTTGCCGACGGCAGCGGCGCCGTGCTGCAGGCCGGCAGCGAGGCGGCTGCCTGGCCCCTGGGCCTGCAGGAGCCCCGGCCCCAGGCGCTGGTGGCGGTGGGGAACGTTGAACTGCTGGGCGTTGATGGGCAGTTGCTGGACATCCTGCTTACCTGGGAACAGCTGGCGGCCAATGCGGGCGTGCAGAAAGCCCCGGCCGTTGCCCCTGCCGCCCCGGAGGAGACCACCGACTGGCGGCAGATGTCCGGCGCCTTCAATGTCCAGGTGCTTACCGCCAGCGCCCTGGGCCAGCTGCCGCCGGCCCACATCGATGTCCTGCTGCAACGCTTCCGCCGCCTGCGGGTGCCGGCCGGCGAAGTACTGATCCGGGAAGGGGACGTGGGCGATGCCTACTACCTGATTGAGTCCGGCAACTGCGAGGTGACCCGCCGCCTCGGCAACAAGGAGGTCGTCCTGGCCCAATTGGGGGCCGGCCAGGCTTTCGGCGAGGAGGCCCTGGTGGCCAATGCCCGGCGCAACGCCAGCGTCACCATGAAGAGCAAGGGCGTCCTGCTGAAGCTGGGCAAGGAGGATTTCGATGCCCTGTTGCGGGCGCCCCTGCTCAAGGGGCTGTCCCGCGACGAGGCCCAGGATCGGGTGGCCCGGGGGGCCGTCTGGGTGGATGTGCGCTATCCGGCGGAGTTCCGTTTCGACGGCCTGCCCGGGGCCATCAACCTGCCGGTGAACGAGGTGCGCGGCGCCTTCGGCAGCCTCGATCCGAACCGGGAATACGTGGTCTATTGTCAAAGCGGGCGCCGCAGCTCGGCCGTCGCCTTTCTCCTGACGCAGCAGGGCTATCAGGCCTGGTGGCTGGAAGGCGGGCTCTGGGGCCCCCTGGCCGAAACGAAGGAACAATAATGAACGCAGCACATCCCACCCCCGACAGCAGCGCCCAGGGCGACGTCAATAGCCGCCTGCTCTTTTTCAAGAACCTGCAGGCGGTCACCAACAAGATCCACGCCACCAGCAATATTGACGAGATCATGCTGGAGCTGTCCCAGGACATCTGCAATCTCTTCAATGCGGACCGGCTGACCATCTACACCGTCAGCGAAGACCGCAGCAGCATCGTCTCCAAGGTGAAGACCGGCCTCAATTCCTTCAAGGACCTGAAGCTGCCCATCACCGAGCAGAGCGTGGCCGGCTACGTGGCCATGACCCAGAAAATGGCCAATATCCGGGACGTCTACGACGACGTGGAGCTGAAGGCCTATTCCCCCAAGATGAACTTCCTGCAGGAGGTGGACAAGCGCACCGGCTATCGCACCAAGCAGATGCTGGTGGCGCCCATCAGCGACGGGGAGGGGGCTTTGCTGGGGGTGGTGCAGATCATCAACAACCGGGACGATGTACCCTTTGCCGCCGTGGCGGAGGAGGGCGTCCAGGGCCTGGCCCAGACCCTGGCCATCGCCTTCACCCAGCGCCAGAAGGCGGTGCCCGGGGTGCGCTCCAAGTACGACGGCCTGGTCAGCGATGCCGTCATCTCCGCCGCCGAACTGGACCTGGCCCAGCGCTCGGCCCGGCGCAAGGGGCTCGATCTGGAGGAGGTCCTGGTCAAGGAATTCCAGGTCAAGCCGGCGGCCATCGGCCAGGCCCTGGCCAAGTACTTCGGCGACCCCTACGAGCCCTACCGCAGCGAGCGGGTCAAACCCATCGACCTGCTGCGCAACCTCAAGCGCGACTATCTCGAATCCCAGCAATGGGTGCCGGTGGAGGAAACCCGGGAAGGCGTGGTGGTGGTGGCGACGGACCCGGAGCGGGTGCGCAACTCCCGGGTGGTGAACAACATCTTCCCCAAGAGCAAGGTGGTCTACCGGGTCACCACCAACCGGGAATTTCTCCAGGTGCTGGACCATTTCTTCGGTGCCCTGGCGGACGTGGCCTCGGTGGGCGACCTGCTCTCCGACCTGGGGGACGGCGACGACGAGGCAGGCGACGTTGTCGGCGACGACGTTTCTGCCGCCGCCGAGAACGAGCTGGTCAAGCTGGTGAACAAGATCATCATCGAGGCTTACCAGCAAGGGGCTTCCGACATCCACATCGAACCCCGGCCGGGCAAGGAAAAGACCCTGATCCGCTTCCGCAAGGACGGCTCCCTGGTGCCCTACATCGAGATTCCCGCCTCCTACCGCAATGCCCTCATCGCCCGCCTGAAAATCATGTGCGATCTGGATATCTCGGAGAAGCGCAAGCCCCAGGACGGCAAGATCAAGTTCAAGAAATACGGCCCCCTGGATATCGAGCTGCGGGTGGCCACCATCCCCACCGCCGGCGGCATGGAAGACGTGGTGATGCGCATCCTGGCCGCCGGCGAGCCCATTCCCCTGGACAGCCTGGGCCTGACGCCCCACAACCACGAGACCCTGAAGAGCATCATCAGCAAGCCCTACGGCCTCTTCTTCGTCTGCGGCCCCACCGGCTCGGGCAAGACCACCACCCTGCATTCCATCCTGGGCCACATCAACACGCCGGACACCAAGATCTGGACCGCGGAAGACCCGGTGGAAATCACCCAGAAGGGCCTGCGCCAGGTGCAGATCAACAAGAAGGCCGGCCTGGATTTTGCCACGGTCATGCGCTCCTTCCTGCGGGCCGATCCGGATGTGATCATGGTGGGCGAAATGCGGGATGCGGAAACCACCGGCATCGGCATCGAGGCCTCCCTCACCGGCCACCTGGTGTTCGCCACCCTGCATACCAACAGCGCCCCCGAATCGGTGATCCGCCTGCTGGACATGGGCATGGACCCCTTCAATTTCGCCGACGCCCTGCTCGGCATCCTGGCCCAGCGCCTGGCCAAGCGCCTGTGCAAGGAGTGCAAGGAGGCCTACCAGCCCTCGCCGGAGGACATGAAGCGGCTGCTGACCGAGTACTGCGAGGAGCTGACCAACACCGACAGCTGGAAGAAGGACCCCAAGGGCTCCTACGAAGCCGTCTACCGGGACTGGAACAGCCGCTACGCCAAGGACGGCCAGTTCACCCTGTATCGTGCCAAGGGCTGCCCCGCCTGCAATGACACCGGCTACAAGGGCCGGGTCGGCCTGCACGAGCTGATGGCCGGGACCGACGGCGTCAAGAAACTGATCCAGGAACATGCCCGGGTGGCCGAGCTGGTGGCCTGCGCCCTCAACGACGGCATGCGCACCCTGAAGATGGACGGCATCGACAAGGTGCTGCAGGGCATTACCGACATGAAGCAGGTACACGCGGTCTGCATCAAATAGGAGGTAGGGCATGGATACCCTGGACGATCTTTTCCGGCGCCTGGAGCAACTCAACGAGATCGGGGCGGCCCTCTCCCACGAGCGCAACCTGGATCGCCTGCTGGAGCGCATCCTGCTGGCGGCCAAGCAGATCACCCACGCGGACGGCGGCACCCTCTACCGCATGACCGAGGACGGGCGCCATCTGCGCTTCGAGATTGTCCGCACCGACTCCCTGGCCATCGCCTTTGGCGGCAGCAGCGGCCAGCCCCTCTCCTCCAAGTTCCCCGACCTGCCGCTGTACACCGAAAGCGGCGAGCCCAACAATTCCATGGTGGCCGCCTACAGCGCCCTCAATCTGCAGACGGTCAACATCGCCGACGCCTACACGGCGGAGGGCTTCGATTTCTCCGGCACCCGGGCCTTCGACGCCCGCACCGGCTACCGCTCCCAGTCCTTTCTCACGGTGCCCATGAAGAACCATGAGAACGAGGTGATCGGCGTCTTGCAGCTGATCAACGCCCAGGATCCCGTCAGCGGTGAAGTGCGGGCCTTCTCCTATGCGGACCAGCGCCTGGCCGAATCCCTTGCCTCCCAGGCGGCCATCGCCCTGACCAACCGGCAGCTCATTTCCCAGCTGGAAGAACTGTTCGAGTCCTTCATCCAGCTCATCAACACCGCCATCGACGAAAAATCCCCCTACACCGGCGGCCACTGCCAGCGGGTGCCGGAGCTGACCATGATGTTGGCCGAGGCGGTGAATGCCACCACGGAAGGCCCCCTGGCCGACTTCAGCATGTCCGACAAGGACCGCTACGAGCTGAAGATGGCCGGCCTGCTGCACGATTGCGGCAAGGTGACGACGCCGGTGCACGTGGTGGACAAGGCGACCAAGCTGCAGACCATCTTCGACCGCATCCATCTGTTGGATACCCGCTTCGAGGTGATCCGCCGCGATGCCCAGATTCGCATGTGGCAGGCCATTGCCGGCGGCCGTGGGGAAAGCCAGGCGCGCCAGGAACTGGAAGCGAGTCTGGCCCAGATGGAAGAAGACCAGCGCTTCCTGCAGCGCTGCAATGTGGGCGGCGAAGCCATGCAGCCGGAAGACCAGGAGCGGGTACGGCAGATCGCCCGCCGCTACCGCTGGCAGGATGCGCAGGGCAAGGAAAACGATTTCCTCAGCGCGGACGAAGTGGAGAACCTGACCATCCGGGCCGGCACCCTGACCGAGGCCGAGCGGGAGATCATCAACCACCACATCGTCGCCACCATCCGCATGCTGGAATCCCTGCCCTGGCCCAAGCACCTGAAGAACGTGCCGGAATACGCCGGCGGCCACCATGAGCGCATGGACGGCAAGGGCTATCCCCGGGGCCTGACCCGGGAACAGATGAGCATCCAGGCCCGGATCATGGGCATCGCCGACATCTTCGAAGCCCTCACCGCCCGGGACCGGCCTTACAAGGAAGGCATGAAGCTGTCCCAGACCCTGGCGATCATGGAGCGCTTCCGCGCCGGCGGCCACATCGATCCGGACCTGTTCGACGTCTTTATGCAGCAGAAGGTCTATGCCACCTATGCCCGCCGCTTCATCAGCCCGGAACAGATCGATATCTGAGGCCGGGGTGACGTGTATCGTTCAATGTGACGTAATTTGTCACCTCGGTCTTGCGCCGGGGGACTAGCCATAGTTCAGGGAGAACAACGGCTTGCCTGGTTCCGTGTCGGTTGGCATCTTTCCTGCTAATATTCCATCGGCGTCGCAAGGCGTTCTATTACTTGCTAAGGAGATTTACTCATGAAAAGCATTCAGAAGGGCTTTACCCTGATTGAACTGATGATCGTGGTTGCGATCATCGGCATTCTGGCCGCCGTTGCACTGCCGGCCTATCAGGACTACACCGTCCGTGCCAAGATGTCCGAAGTGATCCTGGCCGCTTCCGCCTGTCGTACCACCATCAGTGAAGTTGTGCAGTCTTCCTCCTCTTTGCCTGCGGGCGGCTCCTGGGGTTGCGAAAACTCTGCCACTGGTGGCGCTTCCAAGTATGTGAAGTCCATCAGTACCAGTGACGCAGGTGTTGTGTCTGTGGAAATCCAGAACATTAATGGTGATGTAAATGGTAAGACCGTTACTTTGACCCCCTATACCGATGCGGCCGGCTCTAACCCGCTGACTTCCAGCGATGCCGGTAAAACTGTGGCCCTGTGGAAGTGCGGCCCCGGTACCGGTTTGCAGGCCAAGTATCTGCCGGGTTCCTGCCGCGGTTAATTTCCGGGCTTAACCAGAAAAGGGCATGCGTGACGCATGCCCTTTTTTCATTTTTGTCTTGAGCTATGGCCAAATCTATTCGCACTCAAATTGCTATTGTTCTGCCGGCATACAACGAATCGACGACTATTGCTGCCTGTATTCGGGAGTTCCATCGGGTACTGCCGGGGGCGCAGATCATCGTGGTCGATAACAATTCGAGCGATGATACCGGTAGTGTCGCCTTGCAAACTTTGCAGTTTTCCGGCATTTCCGGCTGCGTTTTGTCGGAGCGCCGGCAGGGGAAAGCAAATGCTGTTCGGCGAGCTTTTCTTGAAGTGGATGCCGATGTTTATGTTATGGCAGATGCAGATCTGACTTATCCGGTAGATATTCTGCCGAAGCTATTAGACCCGGTATTGAGTGGCCAGGCAGACATGGTTGTCGGAGATCGGCTCAGCTCGGGGGCGTATGCTCGAGAAAACAAGCGCCCCTTCCATGGGTTTGGCAACTCTTTGGTTGCATGGATGGTGAACTCCCTTTTTTATGCCAGATTGACCGATATCATGAGCGGTTACCGTGTGATGACGCGACAGTTTGTCGAGAATTACCCCTGTCTAGTCGAAGGGTTCGAATTGGAAACGGATTTAACTCTCTATGCTGTAAATGGGCGGTTCCGTGTCGTCGAACTACCGGTACATTATCAAGATCGTCCGGCAGGGAGTTATTCAAAGCTGAATACCTTTACAGATGGCGCCAAAGTCATTTTTGCCATTGCCCAGATACTTCGTTATTACAAGCCATTTAAGTTTTTTGGCTGTTTATCGCTGCTTTTCTTCTTGAGTGGTCTTGTGGCCGCAGTTCCCGTGTTGACCGACTGGGTGCGGGAGCGCTATATCCACCACCTCCCTCTGGCCATCCTGGCCACGGGCCTTGAGCTAGTCGCTGTTCTTTCCCTTGCCATCGGTTTGATCCTGGACTCTGCCGCCTATCAGCAGCGCAAAGAACTGGAAATTAACTTGCGGCGTACCGGACGATAAGCATGCACTACATTTCTCCGAGACGGCTTGAGTATGCTGCCGTAGCGCTAGTAGTCGTTGCCGTCTTTCTGTGGGTGTTCTTGGCTGGGAAAGATGTAAATTGGGATTTGATCAATTACCACTATTACGGCGCCTATCAGTTTCTGGAAGGTCGGGTTGCGCAGGATTTTCTCGCCGCAGGCGTCCAGAGCTATATCAATCCCATAGGATATCTTCCCTTCTATGGGTTGATAAAACTAGGGTTACCCAGTTTTGCCATTGCAGCCCTGCTTACGCTCGTTCATGTCTGCAATCTTCTGCTGTTATGGGGGCTCAGCTTTCGTTTGCTGCCTGGCAATGACGGCGCGACTTCCTTTTTTCGGGCTGTAGGCGTCGCTCTATCAGCTGTATCTCCCGTTTTTCTGACGACGGTTGGCAGTAGCTTTATCGATCCGATTTCGTCGTTGTTGATTATGGCGGCATTGTATGCTGTTACCTTTGAGACCACGCGGTGGCGCATATTCTCGGGGAGCGCTTTGCTGGGTGCCGCCATCGGTCTGAAGCTTACCAACATCTTCTTCGCACCCGCTTTTCTCGGATTTGTTTTGGTTGCACTTGGCCGCTCTTTCTGGAGCTGGCGGGTGATTCTGCAAGGAGTTGGCGGAGCCGTAGCTGGTGGGGCTTTGCTGCACGGCTATTGGGGCTGGCTGTTGTGGCAAGAGTTCGGCAATCCGATATTTCCTTTTGCTAATAGCTTCTTCCACTCTCCGGATTTTCCGTTTGTCAGTATTCATGATGGACGCTTTCAACTTGGGGGCGTCAAGGATTTGCTGCTGCTTCCCCTCCGGATGATGGAAGCTCGTTCCGGTATCTATACGGAAAACCTGAGCCCAGATTTGCGAATTTTTCCCCTTCTCCTTGCGCTCGTTTGGGTGGCTATTGCTAGCATTCGCTCCACAGAGATTCGAGTGTCAAAATGGCCGTTCGCCTTGGTGTGCTTCTGGCTACTGGGATTTTCCGCCTGGCTGTGGGGCTCCACAATCGGACGCTATGCGCTCCCTTTATGGTTGTTGGCGGGACTTCTGTTGCCGGTGGTGCTCATCAGAATCATGCCGCTCCGATGGGCTGCCTTGATCACGGGGTGTTTGTTGGTTTTGCAAGTGGCCCATGGGTATGTCAGTGTTGGTAATTTCCGCTGGCAACCTACTGCATGGGAAGGCGCCTGGATCGAAGTGGATGTTCCGGACATACTTAGGAACAAAAAAGCATTTTTTCTTTCGGTCGGAGTCCAAACCTATTCAATGGCGATTCCATTCCTTCATCGCGATTCTGTTGTTACGAATATCGTGGGCCAGTACACCCTGCCGTATGGGAGGCAGATGTTGCCGCGGTTGAGAAAAATGATCAATGCATGGGATGGGGATTTTTATGTCTTGGGAGCGACTGTTCGGGCCCATGAGGAGGGGTTGCCACAGCGAATTCAGGATGATTTGTCTGCCCTAGTCGAGCCTTATGGGTTTGTGCTGACCGGGCGGCCGTGCATGCAGATTCGATTGAAAGGGAAGGGCGTGGTCGAGTGGGCTGGGAGCGGATTACTGAATCCGGAACAGGAAGACTATTTTCAGATGTGGGCGTGTCCCCTGGTTATTAGTCCTACAACACCGCAGGCCCTTGAGAGAATGGCTCGGGTTGAACGAATTTTTGATACGGCAGAGAAGGCTTGTTCTTCCCTCCTGGGGCCTAGCCCGACACTGGCAATGCAGGGGCGAGGAGGCTGGCAGCGGCTATACTTTAATCAGCAAGCCGCTCTAATCCTCAAGGATGAAGTGGTGATATATCGACCTTATTTGGCAATGGGTGATCGGCTGGTCGGCAGTGCCCCTGATCTTGAGAAAGGAACGATGCTCAGTAGGGAGTGGTGCCATTAATCCGACTCCCTCATTGCAGCAATAAAAATATTTTTCCCCACCCATTTTCCAAGTAAACGATCAACTAGAAGGGATAGGGGGAAACAGTACCGGTCATACAGTTTTAGCGCCCGGGAACTGACTTCCCCATCTTTACTGCCAATAAGTTTAAAAAGTAGGGATGCAAAGAAACCCAAGCTATCAACATAGTGCCACTGCATAACACGAAATCCTGCGGCAACCAGTTTATTCTGGATGTCTGACGCCGAGTATCTCCGATGGTGACCAACCCGTTCATCCATCCTGCTCCAGATTAATTTGAATGCAGGGAGGTAGAGGCATAGCCTGCCATTTTTCTTTAGCTTTCCCAAGAGCTCCTGCAGTGTGGTGAGGTCGTCCTCAATGTGCTCCAGAACATTGGAGGAATAAATTAGGTCCATGCTGTCGTTCTCGATGTCGCTTAGCGACTTTGCGACAGGGTGCTTTGTGCTTAGGTAGGCCGCTAGCTCTGGATCAATTTCTAGGCATTTTATGGTGCCGTATTCGGACATTCTGTCCGCCAAAATTCCATACCCAGCCCCGAAATCGAGTATGGCTTTATCCTTGTTGGAGTGGGCTAGATGTGTTGCAAAAAGCGAGCAAATATGAGCGTTGTAGTTACGCAGAAGTGCCGTGGCATAGAGCTCCTCCTTTCCTGAGTAATGTACTCCCCCTTGTCGTTGCAATGCGGGCTGTTCGGATTTTGTCATGATGAAATTTAATTTAGATGGTTATATTGGTCTGTTAGCCGCAGGGGCTATTGTTTTGAATGTGGGTGCTCAGGTAGTGACCAAATACATGGGCCGGAATGGGTTGCACGAATGGCAGGACTGGGTTTCTCCGTGGATTGTGTCAGCCATTGCCATGTATTTTTTCAGCTTTCTATTGGTTGCCAAAATTCTAAGCAGAGCGCCTCTTTCCCTGGCGTCCCCACTTCTTGCTGGCGGAACTTTCATTCTAGCTGCTATTGGGGGCGTGTATTTTTTTGGTGAATCAATCAGTCCCTTGCGGTGGCTGGGCATCGTGATGATTGTGATTGGCATCTTGTGCGTCAGCAGATAGCTTTGAGCTTTGTTCTCATGAGAAAAGCTTTCGTTGACAGGTGGAGCTTGCGACTGCCTCTGCGTCAAGCGATAGAGACTCTTGTGATTGCGGTCCTGCTGGGAACGATCCACTTTGCAAGTGCTAGTGTTTTTCAGGACTTTTACTGGAAAGACTGGCGTGGAATCCGTTGGATTGCCATCCTCATGTCTCTATGCCCAATGGCCTTGGGCTACTTACTTTTGCGCTTTGCTTTCCCTCCCTTGATTGCGGCGGCTCTGCTGGGGGTTTTGTCTTTTGCGCTTGGCTATATCCACTGGACTAAGTTGGGGCTGACCGCAGAGCCTTTAGTGTGGGCTGATCTCCGGTCCACCAACAATTACTCCATCGTTTTCCACTATTTATCTGTTTCTAGCTCTTTATTGTTGCTGTTGCTCACTATGATCATTTTCGCCTCTGCTTTCCGAGCAAGGCGTACATGGTGGGCATCCCTGGTCCGTGGAAGCCACCTACGGATAGTCGGTTGCTGTGTTCTGCTGCCTATCGTGCTTTCTCCTTACGCGGTATTTCTCAATGGGAAAATCGCAGGGTGGGTTGAGTTCGGCTTGAAACAGGGCGGGGTTGATTACGTATATTGGGACTGGGATGGGAACGTCAAGAAAAACGGTTTGTTATTCCACTTGGTCCAGACTAGTGTTCGCCGCCTGCCGAATGTGCCTTCCCCATCAGAGGTTCAGGAATTTACATCCCTGAGCCAGCCCCAAGTAGAGGGCCTAGCGCGCCCCCCCCATATCATCGCCATTCTGTGCGAGTCATGTTGGCACGATGCTCAGTTTTTCTCTGATAGTTTTTCCCCTTTGGTCGAACGTGGTTTTGTCCCCTTTCGTACCATCTCGCCTGTCTACGGTGGCAATACAGCCAATGCATCGTTTGAATTTTTGACTGGTTTGCCCTCTCAAGGAGGTGGGTTGAAGGGTATTGTCTACCAGGAATATGCAGATTTTATGCGGCCAGATGTTTATGCGTTGCCGCGATCATTGGTGGGGGCCGGGTATCAGACCGTCGTCATCCACAACCACAAAAGAAAGTTCTGGAATCGGGATAAGGTCAAGCCGAAACTTGGATTCCAAAGCTTCATATCGCTGGAAGACATGCCCCACGACGGTAGTCCGTTCTGGGCGGATGATGCGTATCTCTATGACGCAGCTCTCAACGTAATCAAGGAAAGCAAAAGTTCCCCGTTATTTCTCTACCTGATCACTGTCTATAACCACGGAGGATATAAAGGCGGGAACGATTTTGGTGCCAGTGACTACCATCGCCGTCTTAGTTTCTCCATTAAGCGGATGGCGAGTTTCGTGGATGCCGCCCGGAAGGAGATTCCAGATGCCCTTTTTGTTGTTTATGGCGACCACAAGCCCGGGCTGACCCGTTTCTTTTACGAGAACAATGTGCTGACAAAAGAACAGTTTGATCTTGTAGGGAATCTCAACGAATCGTTCAAGTTTTCCTCCAGTGGTTCTTTGGAAGTGCGAGGAGATGTACCGGCTTATGCGGCTTATCCGGCAAAAGACCGGCTGAAACGTTTTGCGGAACAGGCAAGTGGCAAGCCGCTTTTCTGTCTTTCCTACGCACTAAATAGTGAGTTCTTGCATGCGGGACTCCCTGCGCTGGAGTATGCAAAGAGGAAGTCGCTCTGTGATCGTCCTCCGTCAGGTAATTATCGTGAGGTAGTAACAGCCTACCCCCCATGGCTCTATTACTTGTCCATGTTTGGGAATCAGCAATTGTTGCCGAAGTGAGTTTTGGTAACGTCCATCAAGTGAAGCAACTCACCCGCGGAGGTTTTACCCGCTTCCCGCTAATGACCAAGTACATTGAGCTGCTTTCAAGATAGTCTGGGTTTCCCCCTGCCTGACCCGGTTGGAGAACCACCATACAGCGCCTTTTTTGACCGTCCACGGCGCTTCCTGGCCGGAGAGGAGCAGGGCGGCCAGCTGGCCCAGGGTGGGCTGGTGGCCGACGATGAGGATGGTCTGCCGGCTGTCGGGCCAGCCGGCGGCTGAGAGCAGGTCGTAGACGCTGGCGTCGGGCGCCAGCTTGCGGCTGGTTTCGTAGGGCAGTTCCAGGGCGTCGGCGGTTTGCTGGGTGCGCACCGCCGGGCTGACCAGGATGCGGGTGTGCTTGGGCAGGCGGGGCTTGAGCCAGGCGGCCATCTGCCGGGCCTGCTTGGCGCCGCGGACGGTGAGGCGGCGGGCCAGGTCGTCGCTGCCGACCTCGGCTTCGGCGTGGCGCCAGAGGATCAGGTCCATGGCGGTCTCCGGGGACAAAGGCGCCATCCTAGCCGCTCCGCTTTGCAGTCTTGTTGCGCTTGCCGGGGGATTTTTCCCAGGGCGCCGTCTGGGCCAGGAAATCCTCGAGGAAGGCCGGCAGTTCTTCCAGCAGCAGGTCGCTGCGGCCCCCGAGCCAGCCCATGACCAGGCCGGGCCGGGCCGGCAGGGTGGGGGCCAGCAGCTCCCGGGCGGTGGCCAGGTCGTTGAGGCGCCCCAGGTGTTCCTGCAGGCGGGCCAGGGCTTGGGCGTAAGGGGCGCCGTTGCCGCCGGCGGGGGCAAGGAACTCGATGGCGTAACGCAGCTTCTTGAAGGCGATGCGCAGGCGGTGGCGGCCGGCGTGGTCCAGCTCCGCCAGGTTGCGGGCCAGACGGCTGGCCTGGCGGGCGCGGCGGTCGAGGCGGCGGGCGGCGAAGTCGGCCAGGGGGCGCTGGCCGGCCGGCTCTTCCCCGAGGGCGAAGAGGTCGGCGCTGAATTCCAGCAGCAGGCGGGAGTAGGCCGGCGAGCCCAGCAGGCGGCGCACGGCGAGGTGGGCAGCCTGGGAGCGGCTATTGGCGTGCCGTTCCAGGCGGGTCAGCTCGGCAACGCCGGGGAATGCGGCGTTCAGGGGAGGCAGGGTTTCGCTGAGGAACACGTCCCAGTTGCGGGCTTCTCCCAGGCCCCGGCCCAGGTCGCGCCAGGGGCCGGTCCAGCGTTGCCGGAAGGCTTCCGGCAGCACCGGGGCGAACAGTTTGAGCAGGGAACGCAGGCGGCGGATGGCGACCCGCACCTGGTGCACGTATTCCGGGCTGTCGCCGCGCTGGGCGCCGGCCTCGTTGGCCTGCAGGTGCTGCAGGCAGTCCAGGGCGGCGCTGCGGCAGGCGGCCAGGGGCGTCAGGTTCGTCTCCAGGGGCGCCGGACGGGCTTTCTGGGGCGGGCTGCGGCGGCCGGTGAACAGGGCGTAGCCCCGCTCCGCCTTGCTCGCCGCCACCGGGTGCAGGGCCTGGCGTTCGCCAAGGGCGGTGGACAGTTCCCGGGCCAGGGCGAAGAGGGCGGTCTCGGGGCCGGCCAGGAGCTCCAGTTCCAGTTCCCCCAGGGGCTCCCGCTGACCCTTGCTCTGGATGGTGCCCCGGTCCAGGGCGATCTCGATGCGGGTGCCGGGTGCCGGTTCGACAATCCAGGCGAGGCGGGTGAAGTCGGTGGTGAAGGCGGCTTCCAGGCGGGGCGTGCGCTTTTCCAGCCAGTGCCGCAGGTCCCCATCGTCCACGTGGGAAAAATCGAACTGGCCGGGTGCCACCTTGGCTTCCCACTCGTTGCGCCGGGCCAGGCCGCCGCTGGCCGGGTTGGCGGTCTTCACCGTCAGCAGCCAGTCCCAGCCCTTGCGCCGGTGGCGCAGGGCCATGCGCTGGCCGAGCAGTTCCAGGTCGGGGGTGTCGTAATAGGTGTTGAGCAGCCGCTGGCGCTGGGGGGCGCTGCCGGCCAGGAGCGGATGCCGCAGGAGGCGGGCGGCGCCGCCGGGGGGCAGGCGCAGCTTGAGTTCGGTTTCGAGGGCCATGGCGGGGATTCTACACCCGGCGATTTATCCCAATATGACAGCGGCCCCTTCGCCGCCGGGCCTGCCGCAGAAAACAAAAAAGCCCCGGCAGAGGGGCTTTTTCGCGGACTGCGGGCGCCGCGCCGGCGGCCCCGGAATGCCTAGAGGTCGAAGGTGCGCAGCTTTTCCACGTCGGGGATATGGATCTTGCGGCCTTCCACCTTGATCAGGCCCCGCTCGGACAGTTCGTGCAGGATGCGGGAGAAGTGTTCCTGGGTCAGGTTGAGGCGGGAGGCGATGATGCCCTTGTTGGTGGGCAGGTTCACCGTGGTTTCCTTGGGCAGGTGTTCCTCGTCCGGCAGGTCCCGCAGCAGGTAGCCGATGATGCGCTGGCGGCCGGAGTGCAGGGAATAGGATTCCACGTCGGTGATGATCTGGTGCAGGCGCATGGAGAGGCCGGCGATCATCTTGCGGCCCAGCTTGGGGTCCCGTTCCAGTTCCTCGAACAGCACGGCCTTGGAGATGTGCAGCAGCTGGGAGTCGGTGAGGGCCTGGGCGTAGACGATGTAGGGCTTGTCCATGAACATCAGGGCTTCGCCGAAGGTCTGGCCCTGGCCGAGGATTTCCACCACCTTCTCGCCGCCCTGGGCGGAGGTGAAGGCCAGTTTGACCTGGCCGTAGACCACCAGATGCAGGCCCTGGCAGGGATCGCCCTTGTGGAACAGGATGTCGCCGCGTGCCGCGTGGATTTCCCGGGTACCGCGGGCAATGCGGGCAATTTCGTCCGGGGCCAGGCCATTGAACATGGGCACATAGGACAGCAAGGCGTCGATGTTCAGATTGCTGGTGGTCACGAACGGCACTCCTCGAATGGAAAAATGGGCTCCATGGTCGCATTAGAGGCCCACGCTGACAAGCCCGGGAAGTCCCCGTCATTTATGGGGATTAGCCGCTGCCGGCGCCCGATACGGCGGCGGTCCCCATTCCCGGCAGGCGACGGGCCGGGGACGGCTATAATCGGCCCATCATTGCGCCTCTGCCGACAGCCCGGAATCCCGACTCCCCCCACTGCCATGTCCAAGCCCGATCTCTCCCGCCTCAGCCTCAAACGGGGGCCTGCCGCTCCGGCCGCGCCCCGCTCCCGCCGCCGCACCTGGCTCATCGGCGCCACTGTCCTCGTGCTGGGCGGCCTGCTGCTGGCCTCCCTCTCCCGGCGCGAGACCGAGGTGGAAACGGTCTCCGTCACCACCGCCTATCCCTACCAGGGCGTCACCCTGCTCAATGCGGCCGGCTACGTGGTGGCCAGCCGCAAGGCCTCTGTCGCCTCCAAGGCCACCGGCCGCCTGGAATGGCTGGGGGTGCTGGAAGGCAGCCGGGTCAAGGCCGGCGAGGTGCTGGCCCGGCTGGAGAACAAGGATGTGCAGGCCCAGGCCGACCAGGCCGGCGCCGGCGTGCTGTCGGCCCAGGCCGAACTGAAGGACGCCCGGGCCGCCCTGGAGCGGGCGAAGGACCTGGCCCAGAAGAAGTTCGTCTCCGGTTCCTCCCTGGATACGGCCCAGGCCCGCTTCGACAAGGCCGCCGCCGCCGTGGCGGTGGCCCAGGCAAATCTGCGGGCGGCCCAGGTGGGGGTGGAGCAGACCCTCATCCGCGCCCCCTTCGACGGCGTGGTGCTGACCAAGACCGCCAACATCGGCGACGTCATCACCCCCTTCTCCTCGGCCCTGGAAAGCAAGGGCGCGGTGGTGACCATGGCCGACATGGAGAGCCTGGAGGTGGAAGCCGACGTGGCCGAATCCAACCTGGCCAGGATCAAGGTGGGGCAGCCCTGCGAAATCCAGCTCGACGCCTTTCCCGAGTTGCGCTTCCGCGGCGAGGTGAGCCGCCTGGTGCCGACGGTGGACCGCTCCAAGGCCACGGTCATGACCAAGGTGCGCTTCGTGGACCGGGACGAGCGCATCCTGCCGGAAATGAGCGCCAAGGTGGCCTTCCTGGAAAAGCCCATGGGCGACGGTGAGCGCCAGCCCCTGGTGGCGGTGCACAAGGATGCCCTGGCGGCCGACGGCAAGTCCCTGTTCCTGGTCGAGGCCGGCAAGGCGAAGCGGGTGGAAGTGACGGTGGGCCGCCAGATCAACGATCTGCTGGAAGTAAGCGCTAACCCGGCGTTGCAGCCGGGAGCCAAGGTGGTGGCCCGTCCCGGCGAGCGCCTGGGGGACGGGGACCGGGTCAAGGTGGTGAGCAAGTGAGCGGCGCGGTGGACGGAAGCGCCGCCGCGGGCAGCGTGCTGAACGCTGTCGGCCATCAAGCCGGACTGGGTGCCGGGACAGGTGACACTGGCAGCGGCACCCCCGCGGCGCCCCTGATCGTCCTCGACAACCTTTCCAAGAGCTACCGCCGGGGCCAGCAGGTGGTGCCGGTGCTGGAGCGCATCAGCTTCGGCATCGCCGCCGGCGAGTTCCTGGCCCTGATGGGGCCGTCCGGTTCCGGCAAGAGCACCCTGCTCAACCTCATCGCCGGCATCGATCGGCCCGACTCCGGCACCCTCAGCGTCGCCGGCCAGGACATCGCCGCCCTGGAAGAGGCCGAGCTGGCAGCCTGGCGGGCGGAAAACGTGGGCTTCATCTTCCAGTTCTACAACCTGATGCCGGTGCTGACCGCCCTGGAAAACGTGGAACTGCCCCTGTTGCTGAAAAACCTCGGCAAGGCTGAGCGGCGGGAGCGGGCCGAACTGGCCCTTTCCATGGTGGGCCTGGCGGACCGCATGGACCACACGCCCAACGAGCTTTCCGGCGGCCAGCAGCAGCGGGTGGCCATCGCCCGGGCCCTCATCACCGACCCGACCCTGATCGTGGCCGACGAACCCACCGGCGACCTGGACCGGGAGTCGGCCGGCGACATCCTGCACCTCCTGCAGCGCCTCAACGACGAGCTGGGCAAAACCATCGTCATGGTCACCCACGACCAGCGGGCGGCGGAATCGGCCCACGCCATCATGCATCTGGAAAAGGGCGAACTCTCCGCCCGCCAGGAAATCCGTCCGCGCTGATCCCCGCACCGGGGCCTGCCCCGGGAGCCAATGAAAACGGGCCTGTCCGGCATGCCATGCCGCACAGGCCCGTCCTTATTGGGTGTCAGGCCGGCCGTCTTGGGCGTCTACGAAACTTCCCCCGTGGCGCCGGCCTTCAGCTTGCGGTACAGGGTATTGCGGCTGATGCCCAGGCGCCGGGCCGCTTCCGACAGATTGCCCCGGGCCGCGGCCACGGCCCGCTGGATGGCCAGGCGGGAGACTTCCTGCAGCCGGTCCGGCGCCGGCTCCGCCATCGTCGCGGCGGCGTCGGCGGCAAGGGGGCGCTGCTGCAGTTCCTCCGCCAGGTCGTCCGGCAGGTGGGGCCAGTCGATGCATTCCTCGTCCGCCTCGAGCAGGGCGGTGGCGGTGCGCAGGGCGTTGGCCAGTTGCCGCAGGTTGCCCGGCCAGGCGTAGTCGGCGAAGGCCCGGGCCACTGCCGGGGCCAGGGCCAGGCTGCGCCCGGGGGCCATTTCCGCCAGCAGCCGCGCCACCAGGGCGGAAAAGTCGCTGCGCTCGCGCAGGGCCGGCAGGGTCAGGGTGAGACCGTTGAGGCGGTAATACAGGTCGGCGCGGAAGCGGCCCGCTTCCACCTCCTGGCGTAGGGGCCGGTGGGTGGCGCAGACCAGGGCGAAATCCACCGCCACCGGCTTGCCGCTGCCCAGGGGCGTCACCTGGCGTTCCTGCAGCACCCGCAGCAGGCGGCTCTGCAGGTTGAGGGGCATGTCGCCGATCTCGTCCAGGAACAGGGTGCCGCCGTGGGCTTCGCGCAGGCGGCCGGGGCTGCCTTCCTTGCGGGCGCCGCTGAAGGCGCCGGGGGCGTAGCCGAAGAGTTCGGCCTCGATCAGGTTTTCCGGCAGGGCGGCGCAGTTCACGGCGACGAAGGGGCCCTCCCGGTGGGGGCTGCTGCGGTGGATGGCCTGGGCCAGCAGTTCCTTGCCGACCCCGGATTCGCCGTGGAGCAGGAGGGGAATGGGTTTGCCTGCCACCTTGCGGGCCTTGTCCAGGGCCGCTTTCAGCCGGGTATCGCCTGTATCCAGCGCAGCCAGGGCATCCTGGGGCGGGGTGCTCGCCGCGGCAGTGCCGACGGGGATGGGCGCCTTGCCGGCGTGGATCTGCAGGAACAGCCTGCCGCCGCGCCGGGTGTTCACCAGCAGGGCCTGCTGGCCCTGGCGCCGGCCCCAGTCGAGCAGGTCTTCGCTGCGGCTGTCCAGCACCCGCTCCAGGGGCGTCGCCCCCAGGTCCGCCGGCTGCAGGCCGAGCATGGCCAGGGCGGCCCGGTTGGCGCCGACGATCCAGCCGTCTTCCGAGAGGGCCAGCACCCCTTCGGCCACGGTGCCGATGCCTTCGGCCCGGGGATGCAGGTGCAGGCGGATGTGGCGGCGGTGGCGGGAGAGCAGCAGCCGGTTTTCGATCATCTGGGCGGCGGTGCGCACCAGGCCCTGGGTGTGGGGGTGGTGGCTGCGGTGGTCGCCGGAGATGTCCAGGGCGCCGAGGAGCTTGCCGGACGGATCGAGGATGGGGGCGGCGGCGCAGGTGAGGAAGGTGTTGCGTTCGAGGAAGTGCTCGGCGCCGTGGATTTCCACCGCCGCACCTTCGGCCAGGGCGGTGCCGATGGCGTTGGTGCCCCGGTGCTGCTCGTGCCAGGAGGCGCCGGGGGCCAGGGCCACCCGCTCGGCCTTGCCGAGGAAGTCCGGGTCCCCCAGGGCATGCACCAGCAGGCCCCGGTTGTCGGCCAGCACCACCATGCTGTGGGAGGCCTGGACCTGGGCGTAGAGGTATTCCATGACCGGCTCGGCGTGGGCGACGAATTCCTGGTGGCGCTCCAGGGCCTGGCGCAGGTGCTGTTCGGAGAGGCGCGGCGTTTCCGGGTTGCGGCCCACCGGCTCCAGGCCGGCGCCGCGACTGCGGTGCCAGGAGCGCAGCAGGCGCTCGTCCACCAGGCCGGGGGGGAGCTCGCCCTGCTCGAGAAACAGGCGTCGGGCCTGGCGCAGCAAGGGAGCGCCAGCCCGCGGGTGCGGATGGTTCATCAATGTCTCCTTCGCTCCGGCCTCTTACGGGTCGGATGGTGTGGTCCGGCGAGTATAGCCCTCTGTTTCCCCGGTGCAATGCTTTCCCCGGAAGTGTCCGACCGGGTGTGTCATTTTGGTACAGCTGTGCCGGGACGGGACGTGCCACGGGGCGGCGGCCGCCGCCGGCGGCAGGGGGCGGTGCCATAGGAATCAATGGCTTGGGCTTGGGTGGCGGCGCTGGCACGGCCCTTGATAAGGAGAAGGCGGGCTCCCTTTCTGGAGCCTTGTTCGATCCCCATAAAAACGGAAGGAGACACCATGCTTTACGCGACCCCCGGCAGCGCCGGCGCCAAACACCAGTACAAGGCCCGCTACGACAACTTCATCGGCGGCAAGTGGGTGGCCCCGGTCAAGGGCCAGTACTTCGACGTCATCACCCCCATCACCGGCAAGCCCTACACCCAGGCCGCCCAATCCGGCGCCGAGGACATTGAGCTGGCCCTGGACGCCGCCCACGCCGCCGCCGACAAGTGGGGCAAGACCTCCGCCACCGAACGCTCCAACATCCTCTTGAAGATCGCCGACCGCATCGAGGCCAACCTGGAAATGCTGGCCTACGTGGAGACGGTGGACAACGGCAAGGCCATCCGCGAAACCCTCAACGCCGACATTCCCCTGGCCGCCGACCACTTCCGCTACTTCGCCGGCTGTCTGCGCTCCCAGGAAGGCTCCATCAGCGAGATCGACGAAAACACCATCGCCTACCACTTCCACGAACCCCTCGGCGTGGTGGGCCAGATCATCCCGTGGAACTTCCCCATCCTGATGGCCGCCTGGAAGCTGGCCCCGGCCCTGGGCGCCGGCAACTGCGTGGTCTTGAAGCCCGCCGAATCCACCCCCATCAGCATCCTGGTGCTGGCCGAGCTGATCGCCGACCTGCTGCCCCCGGGCGTGCTCAACATCGTCAACGGCTACGGCCGCGACGCCGGCATGGCCCTGGCTTCCAGCAAGCGCATCGCCAAGATCGCCTTCACCGGCTCCACCGCCACCGGCCGGGTCATCGCCCAGGCTGCCGCCAACAGCCTCATTCCCGCCACCCTGGAACTGGGCGGCAAGTCCCCCAACATCTTCTTCGCCGACGTGGCCGCCGCCGACGACGACTTCTTCGACAAGGCCATCGAAGGCCTGGTGCTGTTCGCCTTCAACCAGGGCGAAGTGTGCACCTGCCCCAGCCGGGCCCTGATCCACGAATCCATCTACGACCACTTCATGGAACGGGTGCTGGCCCGGGTCAAGGCCATCAAGCAGGGCAGCCCCCTCGACACCGACTCCATGATGGGCGCCCAGGCCTCCCAGATGCAGATGGACAAGATCATGTCCTACCTGGCCATCGGCAAGGAAGAGGGCGCCCAATGCCTGGTGGGCGGCGACCGGGCCCGCCTCGGTGGCGAGCTGGCCGAGGGCTATTACATCCAGCCGACGCTGTTCAAGGGTCACAACAAGATGCGCATCTTCCAGGAGGAAATCTTCGGCCCGGTGCTGGCCGTGACCACCTTCAAGACCGAAGCCGAAGCCCTGGAAATCGCCAACGACACCCCCTACGGCCTTGGCGCCGGGGTGTGGAGCCGGGACGGCAACACCGCCTACCGCATGGGCCGCGGCATCAAGGCCGGCCGGGTGTGGACCAACTGCTACCACGCCTACCCGGCCCACGCCACCTTCGGCGGCTACAAGGAATCGGGCATCGGTCGCGAGACCCACAAGATGATGCTGGACCACTACCAGCAGACCAAGAACCTGCTGGTGAGCTACAGCCCCAAGGCGTTGGGCTTCTTCTAAAACGTCTCCTCCCTTGGCAGGGGCGCGGCCGGTGCGGGCTGCGCCCTTTTTTTATGGGGGAGGCCATCCGCCTGGGGGGGCAGGTTCCACGCCGAAGCGAACGGAATACAATGAAACCCTGATGGGCGTGAGCGTGCCCGACATGGGACAAAAGAGGCCGACTGCCCGCTGAACATAAAAAGTTGATTGGGGGTTCTCATGTTTAAGCTACGTCGCAAGCTTCCCGGTGTGGTGACGTTGGTCGGTCGCAGCAGCGAACTGGCCGGCCTGCTGGAGCGGGAAGATGTCGCACCGACCCTGGTGCTTGGCTTTGTCTCTCCCCATGCGGATATCGATGCCGTGGCCCAGGTGCTGCGCCGCCGCTACCCGTCTACGCCTCTATCCCTGTGCTCCACCAGCGGCGAACTGTGCAGCGGCAGCGGCGGCCTCTATTGCGATACCGGCAACAGCTGGGATCGGGTGGTGGTCCAGCTGTTCGACGAGTCCCTGGTGGCGCGGGCCCAGGTGGTGGCGGTGCCTCTGGGGTCGGAGGATCTGCGCTCCGGTAGCATCGCCCTGTCGGCGAGTGAGCGGGTGGCGCGCATGGTGGCAGCCCTCGGGCGGGTGTCGGTGGATCTGGATATCGATTACCGGGACACCCTGGCCTATGTGCTGCTGGACGGCCTGTCCAATTCCGAATCCTTCTTCATGGAAGCCCTGTACGAGTCGGGGCGCTTTCCCTGTCTGTTCGTGGGCGGCTCCGCCGGCGGCAAGCTGACTTTCGATCACACCTGGATCCACGACGGCAAGCAACGCCTGGAGAACCATGCCCTCATCGCCTTCATGAAGCTGGCGCCGGAGGTACGCTTCGGGGTCTTCAAGAGCCAGAATTTCGAGACGGCAGGGCGCAGTTTCCATGTGTTCAAGGCATCGGTGGAGCGTCGGGCCATTGCCTCGGTGCTGGACCAGAACGGCCGCATCGTGCCCTTCATCGAGGCCCTGTGCGGTGCCCTGGGGTGCTCTGCCGGGGATCTGGAAGCCAAGCTGGCGGACTATTCCTTTGCCATCCGGGTGGGCAACGACCTGTTCGTGCGTTCTGTTTCCGCCATCGATCCGGCTGCCAACGAAGTGCGCTTTTTCTGCGACGTGGCGCCTGGTGAAGAACTGCAACTGGTACGCCGCACCAGTCTGGTGGAGCAGACCAGCCGGGACTTCCAGACTTTTCTCCAGGGCAAGCCAGGGCGGCCCGTCGCCGGCATCCTCAACGACTGCATCCTGCGCCGCCTCAACAATAGCCGGGAGCTGGGCGCCATGGCCCGGGTCATGGATGGCGTGCCGGTAGCCGGTTTTTCCACTTTCGGCGAAATCCTCGGCCTCAACCTCAACCAGACCCTGACGGCCGTATTCTTCTTCCGGGTGGCGGCTGGCGAACGCTTTCGCGATCCCTATGTGGATGATTTCCCCGTGCGTTACGGGGAGTTCAAGGCCTTCTTCCTGCGTCGGCGCATTGCCGAATACTCCGGCTTGTCCCGGGCCGTGGTGCGGCAGGTGGCCGACTACGAGAGCGGCCTCTTCGACAGCCAGTACGATCCCAGCCAATTCACCGGCGGTTTTGCCGAAGTGGTGTCCGGCCTCAATGCCCTGGGAGTCCAGCTGTGCCAGGCCCGAACCCAGCAGGAAGAGACTTCTGCCCATCTCAGCTCCAGTGCCGATGATCTCTACGGCTCGGTAGAGCAGTTGTCCCGTAGTGTTGGCGAGCAGCGGCGTGTGGTGGGCGAAGCGGAAGACATGGTGGAGCGGCTCTCTGCCGAATCCCTGCGCGTGGCATCCAGCGCCCGGGATCTGGCCGAGGCCGGCAGCCATATTCGCAGCGTGGTGGAACTGATCCAGCAGATTGCCGACCAGACCAACCTGCTGGCCCTCAATGCCGCCATCGAAGCTGCCCGGGCTGGCGAACAGGGCCGCGGTTTTGCCGTGGTGGCGGACGAAGTGCGCAAGCTGGCCGAGAAGTCCCGCCTCAGCGCCGACGAGATTGGGGTGGAAGTGGACCGGCTGGCCAAGGATATCGGCGATGTGGCGCAATCCATTGAACTCAATTCCGGCGATGTTGCCCGCCTCGCCCCCATTCTCACCAGCCTTTCGACCATTAGTGCCGAGTCCGATACGGCCGCCCAGCATACCCGTAGCGTGGCCGATGCCCTCAAGGGCTTGATTCCCTGAGCCGACAGCAGCGCAGCCTTGCCGTGGATGGCGGGTGGAAACTTTTCCCGGGGGCTGCACTCTACCTGCGGCGCCCCGGACTCTTCGCCTGATGCCGACGCCCCGGCCTGCCCGGGGCGTACCTCTCCCTACTTTCGCCGGGCGCCCGAGTTTCCGCCATGCCCGACTTCAGTTTTCCCTTCGATAACAGCTACGCCCGGGACCTGCCCGGTTTCGCCGTGCCCTGGCAGCCTGCTACCGTTCCGGCCCCCCGGCTGCTGCACTTCAACCCCGGCCTGGCCCGGGAGCTGGGCCTGCCCCTGGAGGAGGCCACGCCGGATCAGCTGGCCGCCCTGTTCTCCGGCAACGCCCTGCCGGAGGGCGCCAGCCCCATCGCCCAGGCCTACGCCGGCCACCAGTTCGGCCAGTTCTCGCCCCAGCTGGGTGACGGCCGGGCCCTGCTGCTGGGGGAGGTGATCGACGGCCAGGGCCGCCGCCGCGACATCGCCTTCAAGGGCTCGGGTCGAACCCCCTTCTCCCGCAACGGCGATGGCAAGGCCGCCGTGGGCCCCATGCTGCGGGAGGTGCTGATCGGCGAAGCCATGTACGCCCTGGGCATTCCCAGCACCCGGGCCTTGGCCGTGGTGGCCACCGGCGAGCCGGTGCGGCGGCAGCGGCCCCTGCCCGGCGCCGTCCTCACCCGGGTGGCGGACAGCCATCTGCGGGTCGGCACGTTCCAGTTCTTTGCCGCCCACGCCGGCCCGGCCCAGGTGCGGCAACTGGCCGACTACACCATCGCCCGCCATTACCCGGAACTGGCCGGGGCGGAGAATGGGTATCTGGAATTGCTGCGGGCCGTGGCCGAGAGCCAGGCCGCCCTGGTGGCCCGGTGGATGGCGGTGGGCTTCATCCACGGCGTCATGAACACGGACAACATGAGTCTCGCCGGCGAAACCATCGACTACGGCCCCTGCGCCTTCATGGAGGCCTACGACCCGGGGGCCGTGTTCAGCTCCATCGACCGCCAGGGCCGCTACGCCTACGACCAGCAAGCGGACATTGCCGCCTGGAACCTGGCCCGCTTCGCCGAAACCCTGCTGCCTCTCATCGACGCCGACATGGAACGGGCCGTGGCGCGGGCCACAGCCATCATCGAAGCCTTCCCTACCCGCTACCAAGAGCATTGGCAGGCTGCCCTGAAAGCCAAGCTGGGCCTGCCTGACAGCGGAGCGGAGGCCGAGGCCCTGGGCGCCGACTGGCTGGCCCTGCTGCAAGCCCAGTCCGTGGATTTCACCCTGGCCTGGCGTTATCTGGGAGAAGCGGCCGCAGGCCGGGAGGAGCGGCTAAGAACGCTGTTCGCCGATGGGGCCGCCCTCGCCGCCTGGCTGCAACGCTGGCGCCGGCAGTGCGCTGCCGCCGACGGGGAGGGTGGCGAGGCCCGCGTAGCCGGGGCCGCCCGGGCCGCCGCCATGGCCCGGCACAATCCCTGGCTCATTCCCCGCAACCACCAGGTGGAAGCGGCCCTTGATGCCGCCGAGCAGGGCGATCTCGCCCCCTTCCACCGTTTGCTCGGCGCCCTGGCCGAGCCCTACCGGGAACAGCCCCGCTACGCCGACCTGGCCGAACCGGCACCCCGGGAATTCATGCGGACGTTTCAGACGTTTTGCGGGACGTGAGCCGTGTTACTTCAAGGGGGGAGCGGGTAAACCTGCACGTTGAGAACGTTCTTCCAGCCATAATTGGCTGGTAGTTCGGCTTTGAACTCGCAGAGCCGGCTTTCCGGCGAAGCGCCTCTTTTGACCGAAGGGTTAGGCCTTACTCCCAAAATTTGTACCAAGGTTTTGTCGCCGCGACAGGTTTAGATGCTGCGGAGGCATGGGGTGGCACTGTTTTGCTCCCTTCGACAAACCCAAAAACTGCAACATTAAAGCCTGTTTCAGCCCCAATTTGAGGCGCGCATTCTTTAACGATGAATGCAGTAGCTAATGCCGCAGATTGAGCAGCTTGCTCAAGTGTTAGGCCGTTTTCACGGCAAATATTTAAGGCCTCGCTCTGTAGTTGAGTAAGCGTGCTCAGAATATCCAAGTGCGGCTCTTGCCCTCTCTGGTCTTGCTGTCCACCTAGCTTAGACTGATCCATAGAAACGTTCGACGCAGAAAGAAACGCCGCCATGGTGTTGACAAGCATTGAGCCGTTTTCGTTTGCCTCATCTGAAAGAAGTACATTTCCAGGCTCCAAGCCATCAAGTTGAAAATTGAAAGAGCGCAGCAAAAGGCTTCCAGCCAAGCGTGCCGATGATGAAATTGCTGTTTCGGGATGAATGGCGCGATTGCTGCCAACCTTAGCGGTCACCAAGTCGACCAACTCACCCGTGGCCTTGTTTTGTTGCGGCGTGATATTCACCAAAATTCTCCTAGAAGCCTAGCGTAGAAGTGGGGGGCAGCCGAGCATGGCGAGGGCGCCAACAAGCGCAGCTTGTTAGCTGTTCCTCTCGACTGGCATGTTAGGTATGTGTATCAGCAAAGAAGAAATTCCTTGCTTGGCGTTTCGATGACAAGAAGTAGAATCTCGTCCGTATTAGCTTTGAAGGAACTGTTGAAGCGGAAATTCGTTTCTAGGAGATCAACCCGCTTTGCCATGCGAGGAAAGCCTTCGTCATTGCATTTTTGGTACAGCTCATTTGCACCAGCGCCAGAGTTAAAAAAAAGCTCCCATTTTTTGTCGAAATCCGCATGTTGAATTTGCTTTACCTCGCTATCAAGCTGCAGCAATTCATTTTTGATAATTTCCTTCCATCGATCTGCCAGCTCATAGCTAAGCCCATATTGAAGTAGGCGTTTGCTATATGAACGCGCCCCTAGGGTTGTGTATGCTGAGGTTAGCAGTAGAAAAGATCGCGACACGCCTTCTTGCAGGATTCTCTTGGTGGAAAGAGTTGGAAAGACATCCGAATCCTTCGCAAGCCGCAAGTAGTAACGAGCAAGATCCGTAGCGTGGTCGAACCGTGAGGTGCGATACAGAATGTCGGCCAAATAAACTCGTGGGAGATGAAGAGAGTTCGGAAAGCGGTCTACAAATATTTCAAGAAGATCAAAAGCCGACGAGATTTCGCGCTCATACATTGAGGAAGCGATCCATGCCAAAACGTGCTCTTCCGTTTTCTTATTTGTGAAGGCTTCGCGAGCAATAGATGCGGCTTTGCTAGGAAGGCCCTCGGCGAGAGCTCCTCTAATACGCTCTTCGTAGCTTTCTTTTTTTCCGAAACCGAACATTGAGTTTCCTGAGTGCCTTGTATGTTCATTCCACCGATTCCATAAATGAATCGGAGTAATTGTCGGGGTTTATGCCCCGGCGGGTTTTGGGGCGTGGTAGCTCGTTGAAGCCTGGGGTCATGAACCCGTACGTTAGCGTTGAGCGCCACGCCTGCTTGTCTTTTAACCCGAACAGTTGCTGGGGCCATGAGCCCGGATTTGCAAGGTAGGGTGGCTGACATGATAAATGAATCATTTGTAGGAATCGACGTATCGAAAGCCTGGCTCGATGTGGGCTTCCTTGCTACTGGCAGTGCTGAACGGCTGGCGCATGACGAGGTGGGGATAGCGGGCTTGTGCCAACGCCTGTGCGAACAGCCTCCCACCTTAGTGGTGATGGAAGCGACGGGTGGGCTTGAGACAGCCCTGGCCAGCGCACTGGCGGCGGCCGGTGTGCCGGTAGCCGTGGTCAATCCTCGGCAGGTACGGGACTACGCCAAGGCGTGTGGGCGACTGGTCAAGACCGACCGGATTGATGCCCTGATTCTGGCTGCTTTTGCGCAAGCGATCCGGCCGCAGGTGCGAGTTCTGAAGGATGAAGAGACACAAGCCCTGGCTGCGCTGCTGGCACGGCGGCGCCAGCTCATCGACATGCGTGTGCAGGAAAAGCTGCGGATGGATCGGGCGGAGGTAGTGCAGCGGACGAGTTTGAAGGAACACATTGCCTGGCTCGATGAACGCATTGCTGCACTGGATATTGATCTGACGCATCGCCTGCGGACGAGCGAGGTCTGGCGCGAGAAAGACGATCTGCTGCAAGCCATTCCAGGGGTAGGCAAAGTGACGCGCATGACTTTGCTGGCGGAATTGCCCGAACTCGGAAAGCTGGACCGTAAGGAAATTGCAGCACTGGCGGGGCTCGCACCGTTCAATCGTGACAGCGGCAAACATCGTGGCGAGCGTGTGATCTGGGGTGGCAGGGCGCAGGTACGTCAGGTGCTCTACATGGCGGTTTTGTCAGCTACGCGCAACAACCCGCCAATCCGGGAGTTTTATCAGCGCCTCTGTGCTCAAGGCAAACCGAAGAAGGTGGCGCTGACCGCCTGCATGCGCAAACTGCTGACTGTGATCAATGCCGTAGTCAAAAACAACACCCCCTGGTGCGCTTCAGGGCTTGACCTTCAACACAGTTGCTAACGTTTGACGTGAGCGGCGGAGGGCATTTGCAAGCGCAGCTTGCAAACCGTCCCTCTCGACGGAATTGTTAGGCCGCGTCTCGCTCCTCAATGATGAGCTTCTGAATCTCTCGGAATACGTCATCGGCGAGATTGTTATTGCCACCCGACATCGCTAGGATTTCATCGTGCGAAACCCACTGAAGGGTGTTCCGGTGGGCGACCTTTAGCATGCTCTGACGCTTCTGCATCTGAAGTACGTCATCCATCGAGCGAAGCTGCAAAGGCGGGGACTCAGTCGATACCTCCGAAAGACGCGACACGTGTCGCTCAAGGAGTTCCATGGTTGGCGTGCCATACGGAAAATATGTGCTATCGATCGATGGCGGACCGGAGATCATGCCGGCTGCCTCGGCATTGCTTGTAATCAGTTGTCGGCCATCTTCAAACTCAGTTTCAAAACTGACGCAGTGACGAGTAACCATCGCTTGTAGAAACGATACTGGGGCATCGACAAGTCGAAGGTTGAAAAGACCGCGAACTAGCGCTTTCACCCTGCGCCATATCCGCGGTTTGACCTGATAGTACTGAGCTATAACATGCCCGTCGGCCGAGAGCATATTTCTGATCATGGTGCGGGCAAGAACGGTCGTCGGAGAATTTGAGACTTCGGGTATTTCTAGATCTCCAAGTACTTTGAAGCCAAGGGGTTGGAGGTCGTCGACAAATGCAGAGTAGGCGCTCAGGTTGAGATGTCCAAACTCATGCTCATCCGCGGGGATCATGGAGTGTGGCTTGCTGAACTGCCTGCGCATATCGACAAGGATATCCCTAGCAGCTTTTAATGCTGACATTCTATCTCCTATGGTTGAGCGGCCTAACGTTTGAATTCACCGGACCTGCGCGGTTTTTCGCGCAGGTCCGGTGGAACGCAGTGTTAGCACTCGTTGGCGACATTGTCTGGCTCACGGTTTCTTGAAGCGCTCCAGCGCCGACGCAAATCTTCTTCTTTCGCTCGTGTCCGATTCCCCAGCAAGGATAGTTTCACCGGCTTGAACGATAAGTTCTTTCGGTGTAGGCATTGTGCGAAGCCACAAGCGACGAGCGAAATACAGAGAAACAAGCGAAAGCAGGGCTGTGACCAATGCGGGAACGAGAATGTCGCGAGCAAGCATGACGAGCGAAATGACTGCCGCGATTCCGCCGATACCAAGCAAAAGATCAATGCGGCTTCTGCGCTTTTTATCCAAGTGTGCAGTTGGATGAATGACGTAAAACAAGCCGAGCGGCACAAGGACGAAGACTGTTGCGGCACGAGTGATCGTGTGTGAGAGCGCGCGGTCACTTTGCTCGAAGAGCGGCGACACGATATATGCACCAAGCACCGTGACGCTAATCAGTAGAAGGATGAGCAAGCTGCGTTTCATGAGTGCTAACGTTTAGCTTGTGGGGCCGCCTGGCGCCGTAGGCGACGGGGAACCGAGAAGCGCAGCTTCTCGGCGGTCCCCTCGAAGCGCGGGTTAGGGCGCAGGGTCATAGTGGGTCCGGCCCAACGGATGAGGAAGCAGAAGTTGTTTGATGGCGCCCATATGAAGCGCAACCGAAAATGCCCAGTATGCCGACCGGGAGCAATAGCACCCACTGCGGGAGCTTGAATAAGAGCGTACCGCCTGCCCCAGCGAAACCGATGACGACGAAGACGGCGCCGAAGGCCAACCATAGCCATGAGATGAACAGCGCGAGTAGGCGAGCGGGCTGCCGATGGCGCGGCAAGGCGCTGATAAACAGCGCGATGGCCGAGAAGACGAGCGCACAAGATACGAGGTGCCAGCAGGCATAGAGCAAGAAGCTTACCTCGGGCGCAAGCGGTGAACTGAGCAACGGGGAGGTAATCTCTGCGGTACCGACGAAGACATGAACGCACGCGGTGAAGGCCGCGAGTAAGGAGGCAATAAGCAAGAGCCGGTTCATGGGATGCGCCCTAACAGTTATTAAACGGACCCGTTGGGTCCGTATATGTATTGATATACACGCAGCAATTATGCTTTCAGAATTGCCTGTGGAGCAAGGAAGTGGCCTCCGATAGGTTCGTATAACAACGCCGATAATGCGGACGCCAAGAAGGTTGCTCAGATGTCCGCTATCAGAACAAATTCTCAATAGCAGCTCCTGGCCGAGAGCCGTCAAATGACATCATGTCATCGCAACTACGACCTTAGCCTTCCCCGCCTATAATGACTCCCTCACCCGGAGTCCCCCGTGCTTTTCATCCTCCTCAATCTCGTCCTCCGCAACGCCTTCCGGCATAAGCTGCGCACCTTGTTGACCCTGGTGGGGTTGATGGTGGCGGTGTTGTCTTTTGGGCTGTTGTCCACGGTGGTGGATGCCTGGTACGCCGGGACGGAAGGGGCGTCCAATGCCCGGCTGGTGACGCGCAATTCCATTTCCCTGGTCTTTCCCCTGCCTTTGACCTACAAGCAGAAGATCCGCCAGATCGACGGGGTCAAGGCCATCACCACGGCCAACTGGTTCGGCGGCATCTACAAGGAGCCGAAGAACTTCTTTCCCCAGTTCGCGGTGGACCCCAACTACCTGGAGCTGTACCCGGAATATCTGCTCAGCGACGACGAGCGCACCGCCTTCGCCCGGGACCGCAAGGGGGCCATCGTCGGGCGCAAGCTGGCGGCCCAGTACGGCTTCAAGGTGGGGGACGTGGTGCAGTTGAAGGGCACCATCTTTCCCGGCACCTGGGAATTCGTCATCCGCGGCATCTACACCGGGCGGGACGCCAAGACGGACGTGGCCCAGATGCTGTTCCACTGGGACTACCTGAACGAGGTGGCCAAGGTGCGCTATCCGCGGCGGCAGAACCAGGTGGGGGTCTATGTGGTGACCATCGACGACCCGGGGCGGGCGGCGGAGCTGTCGCGCCTCATCGATGCCGAGTTCCGCAACAGCGCGGCGGAAACCCTGACGGAGACGGAGAAGGCCTTCCAGCTTTCCTTCGTCTCCATGACCGAGGCCATCGTCGTCGCCATCCGCATCGTTTCCTACGTGGTCATCGCCATCATCCTGGCGGTGATGGCCAACACCATGGCCATGACGGTGCGGGAGCGCACCAGTGAATATGCCACCCTGAAAGCCCTGGGCTTCGGCCCCGGCTTCGTGCAGGGGCTGATCTTCGGCGAGTCGGTGGCCATCGCCGCCATCGGCGGCGGTCTCGGCATCGCCCTGACCTTTCCCGCGGCGGCGGCCTTCGCCCAGGCCATGGGCACCCTGTTCCCCATTTTCTTCGTCTCCGGTACCACGGTGCTGCTGCAGGCCGCCTGCGCCTTGGGGGTGGGCCTCATCGCCGCCTGGTTCCCCAGCCGGCGGGCGGCCCGCATCCCGATCGTCGAAGGGCTGCGCAGCGTCGCTTGATCATGGCCATTCCCCTTTCCTATTCCCTGCGCAACCTGGCGGCACGCAAGCTGACCACGGCCCTCACCGCCGGCGGCATGGCCTTGGTGGTGTTCGTCTTCGCCACGGTGCTGATGCTGGATGCGGGGCTGAAGAAGACCCTGGTGGATACGGGCAGCCCGGACAACGTGGTGGTGACCCGCCGGGCCTCCGGCACCGAGGTGCAGAGCGGCATCGAGCGGGGGCCGGCGGCCATCGTCGAGAGCCTGCCCCAGGTGGCCCTGGGGGCCGGCGGCCTGCGCATGCTGTCGAAGGAGACGGTGGTGCTGATCTCCCTCAACAAGCGGGTGGCCGAGGGGGCGGCGGCCAAGCCTTCCAACGTCATCATCCGCGGCCTGTCGCCGGTGGGCCTGCAGCTGCGTCCCCAGGTGCGGCTGGTGGCGGGGCGGCCGTTCCGCCCCGGCTCCAACGAGATCGTCACCGGCCAGGCCATCGCCAGCCGCTTCAACGGCGCCGGCCTGGGCGAAACCATGCGCTTCGGCGCCCGGGACTGGGTGGTGGTGGGGGTCTTCGATGCGGGCGGCAGCGGCTTCGATTCGGAGGTGTGGGGCGATGCGGAGCAGCTGATGCAGGCCTTCCGCCGGCCGGTGTTCTCTTCCCTGATCTTCCGCCTCAACGACCCGGGCGCCTTCGCCGCGGTCAAGGCGGCCATCGAGGACGACCCGCGCCTGACCCTGGAAGCCAAGCGGGAAGCCCAGTTCTACGCCGACCAGTCGGAGGCCCTGTCCAAGTTCATCAGCATCCTGGGCATCACCCTGTCGGTGATTTTTTCCATCGGCGCCATCATCGGTGCCATGATCACCATGTATGCTGCGGTAGCCAACCGCACCGGCGAGATCGGCACCCTGCGGGCCCTGGGCTTCAACCGCCGGGCCATCCTGCTGGCCTTCCTCGCCGAATCCCTGGGCCTGGCGCTGCTGGGCGGGCTGGTGGGGCTGCTGTTGGCCTCCACCATGCAGCTGTTCACCATTTCCACCATGAACTGGCAGTCCTTCGCCGAACTGGCCTTCACCTTTTCCCTCGATGCGGGCATCGTCGTCAAGAGCCTGCTCTTTGCCCTGCTCATGGGCCTGCTGGGCGGCTTCTTGCCTGCCTTCCGGGCCGCCCGCATGAACATCGTCGAGGCCCTGCGCGCCGCCTGAGCGGTCCCCGGCCTTATACTTGATCCAATTCCTTACGGAGAAACACCCATGGCAGCTCCTGCCGATACCGTCAGCATGGCCCTGTTCTGCGACTTCGAGAACATCGCCCTGGGCGTGCGCGACGCCCAATACGAAAAATTCGACATCAAGCCGGTGCTGGAGCGCCTGCTGGTCAAAGGCTCCATCGTGGTCAAGAAGGCCTACTGCGACTGGGAGCGCTACAAGACCTTCAAGGCCACCATGCACGAGGCCAATTTCGAACTGATCGAAATCCCCCACGTGCGCCAGTCCGGCAAAAACTCCGCCGACATCCGCCTGGTGGTGGACGCTCTGGACCTCTGCTACACCAAGTCCCATGTGGACACCTTCGTCATCATCTCCGGCGATTCCGACTTCTCGCCCCTGGTCTCCAAGCTGCGGGAAAACGCCAAGCACGTCATCGGCGTCGGTGTGAAGCAGTCCACCTCGGACCTGCTCATCGCCAACTGCGACGAATTCATTTTCTACGACGATCTGGTGCGGGACCGGGAGGCCAAGCGGGCCGCCGCCAACCGCAAGGACCCGGCCAAGGAGGCGGCGCCCCGCCGTTCGCCGGAAGACGAGAAGAAGCGCAAGGACGATCAGGACGCCCGCCGCGCCAAGGGTATCGAGCTGGCCATGGCCACCTTCGAGGACCTCATGGCCGAGCGCAGCGACACCGAGAAGCTGTGGGCCTCGGTGCTGAAGGAGGCGATCAAGCGCCGCAATCCGGGCTTCAACGAGTCCTACTACGGCTTCCGCGCCTTCGGCAACCTGCTGGAAGAGGCCCAGAACCGGGGCCTGCTGGCCTTCGGCCGGGACGAGAAGTCCGGCGCCTACGTAGCCCGTCCGGGCAATGTGTCGGTGCGGGAAGTGACGCAACCGGAAGAAAGCCCTGCCGAGGCGCAGGCGCCGGCCGCCGAGACGGCGGAAGCGCCGGCCCGGGAAGGGCGCGGCGGCAACCGTCGGCGCGGCCGCGGCCGCGACGGCGCCAAGGAAAACGGCGTGAAGGATGGTCCCCGGGTCCAGGAAGCGGCAGCCGAGGCGCCCGCCCCGACTGCGGCCCCCGCTCCGGTAGTGGTGGAAGCCGTGGCAGCGCCCGCTGTGGCCGCCCCGGTGGCAGTCGAAGCGGTCGCCGCCAGCCCGGCCGCGGCCAGGAAGCCTTCCGGCCGCGGCGAGTCTTCCGGGGCCCGCAGCGGCGCCCGTACCCGGGCCCGCAAGACGGCCGCCGCCCAGGAGATCGAAGCCGCCAAGAAGGCGCCGGCCAAGGCCAAGTCCGAACCCAAGGCCGCCGCCAAGGCTGCGCCCCAGGCGGAGGCAGCGCCTGCTGCTGCCGCCGAAGCCGCCGCCAAGCCCAAGACCCGGCGCGCCCCGGCCAAGCGGCCGGCGAAGAAGGCCGACGCCGAGTAGGGCACTATCAAGGGGATGCCCGCACAGGCAGGCGCTATGGGCCTGTCGGGCAGGCCTGCCTGAAGAGGCCCGTCCCTTCTGGGTTTGCGACCTCCGCTTCCGCCGTGTCTTGGCCGATGCAGCTCAGGGCCGGCCCCAAAAGAAAAAGCCGCGATTGCTCGCGGCTTTTTTTACCTTCTTTTACCCGAAAGGCCGGGTAAAAATCCGGTGTCTCAGGCGGCCTGGGCCGGAATCTTGTTGCCGATGCGGGCAATGCGATTCTGGGAATCGACGTAGATCAGCTGGGGTTCGTGCTTGGCCAGTTCCACTTCGGTGTAGGTGGCGAAGGTGGCGATGATCAGGATGTCGCCGGGCGCAGCCTTGCGGGCGGCGGAGCCGTTGACGGAAATGACGCCGGAGCCGCGTTCAGCCAGGATGGCGTAGGTGGTGAAGCGCTCGCCATTGTTCACGTTCCAGATGTCGATCTGTTCGTATTCCTTGATATTGGCCGCGTCCAGCAGGTCCTGGTCGATGGCACAGGAGCCTTCGTAATGCAGCTCCGAGTGGGTGGTGGTCACCCGGTGGAGCTTGGACTTGAGCATGGTTCTCTGCATGGCTTCACCCGTAGGCAAAAGGTAAGGGGAACGGCATTTTAACGGCTCACCGCCGTCTGTCAACGCCCAGTTTTTGAATTAAATCTCAAGATTATCAATGAGTCGCGTAACGCCGAGGCGCGCGGCGGCCAGCACCACCAGGGGTGCATCGGGACTGCCGGGAAGTTGGAGGTCGGCTTGCTGCCGCACCGCAACATAGTCCGCCTTCCAGCCGGCAGCGTCAAGGGCGGCCATGGCGGCCCGCTCCAGGGCCGGGTAGTCCCGGTTGCCGGCGCGGATGGCGTCCCGCAGCTTGTTCAGCTCCCGCGCCAGACGCGGTGCCTCGGCCCGTTCGGCGGGGGTCAGGTAGCCGTTGCGGGAGGACAGGGCCAGGCCGTCCTCGGCCCGCACCGTCTCGCCGCCCAGGATGCGGATGGGCAGGGCCAGCTGGCGCCCCATGTTGCGCAGGACCATCAGCTGCTGGTAGTCCTTCTTGCCGAAGAGGGCGGTCTGGGGCTGGACGATGTTGAACAGCTTCAGTACCACGGTGGCAACGCCGCGGAAATGGCCGGGGCGGAATTCGCCCTCGAGCCAGTTCTGGATTTCCGGCGGTTCCACCTGGTAGGTCTGGGGTTCCGGGTAGAGGTCGGCTTCTGTGGGGGCGAACAGCACGTCCACGCCGGCGGCTTGCAGCTTGGCGCAATCGGCCTCGAAGGTGCGCGGGTACTTGTCGAAGTCCTCGCCGGGGCCGAACTGCAGGCGATTGACGAAAATGCTGGCGACCACGGTCCGGCCGTGCCGGCGGGCCTGGGTCATGAGGGAAATGTGGCCCTCGTGCAGGTTGCCCATGGTGGGTACGAACACCACCTCGGGTTTGCCGGCAAGGGCGGCGCGCAGGTCGTCGACCCGGGAAAATATCTGCATGGCTGTTTCTCCTGATGGCCGGGCCGTACTTGGCGGCCCGTTGCCGGTGGGGTGACTCAGTAACAGTGTTCGGCGGCGGGGAAGGTACAGTCCTTCACCGCCGCCACGTAGGCGGCGATGGCGGCGGCCACGGAGGGCTGGCCGGTCATGAAGTTGCGCACGAAGCGGGCCTTGCGGCCGGGGGCGATGTCCAGCATGTCCTGCAGCACCAGCACCTGGCCGGAGCACTCCACGCTGGCGCCGATGCCGATGGTGGGGATCTGCAGGAGGGCGGTGACCTCGGCCGCCAGGGCCCGGGGAATGGCCTCCAGGACCACCATGCTGGCGCCGGCGGCCTGGATGGCCAGGGCGTCGGCCTTGAGCTGGGCTGCGCCGGCCTCGTCCTTGCCCTGGACCCGGTAGCCGCCCAGCTGGTGTACCGACTGGGGCGTCAGGCCGATGTGGCCGCATACCGGGATGCCGCGGTGGGTGAGGAAGCGCACCGTCTCGGCCATGTCCTCGCCGCCCTCGATCTTGACCATCTGGGCGCCGGCGGCCATCAGCTGCACGGCGTTGCGGAAGGCCAGCTCCGGGGTTTCCTGGTAGGTGCCGAAGGGCATGTCGGTGATGATCAGGGGGCGGTCGCAGCCCCGGGCCACCATGGCGGTGTGGTAGACCATGTCGGCCAGGGTCACCGGCAGGGTGGAATCGTGGCCCTGCACCACCATGCCGAGGGAATCGCCCACCAGCACGGTATCGACCCCGGCGTTGTCGCAGAGGCGGGCAAAGCTGGCGTCGTAGCAGGTCAGCATGGCGATTTTTTCGCCGGCGGCCTTGAGCTTGGCCATGTCGGTGATGGTCAGGCGGCGGGTCGTGGATTGGCTGGACATGGGTTCATTCTCCCCGGTTGAAGTATTCCCGGTGGCCGCGCATGGCGGCGAGCCGTTCCAGGAGGAGGTGGAAGTCGTGGTCCTGATCGACGAAGTTGAGTCGGTCGGAATTGACGATCATCACCGGCGCGGCATTGTAGCCGTAAAAAAAGCGGCTGTAGCTTTCCGCCAGCTGGGTTAGGTACACGTCGCCGATGCGCCGCTCCATGTCCAGGCCCCGCTTCTTCACCCGGGCGATGAGGTTTTCCGGGCTGGCCTGCAGGTAGATCACCAGGTCCGGCGATACTACCTGGGGTGCCAGGGTGTCGTAGATCTGGCGGTACAGCTTGTATTCGTCCTCGGCCAGGGTGAGGCGAGCGAAGATCGGGTCCTTCTCGAACAGGAAGTCGGAGACCACGGTCTGGCGGAAGATGTCCGGCTGGGCCAGGTCCCGCAGCTGGTCCTGGCGCTGGAAGAGGAAGAACAGCTGGGTCTGCAGGGCGTAGCGGCTGCGCTCCTGGTAGAAGCGGGTGAGGAAGGGGTTAAGTTCCGGCTGCTCCAGCAGCAGCTGGCATTCCTTGCTCTGGCCCAGGTGTTCGGCCAGACGCCGGGCCAGGCTGGTCTTGCCGACGCCGATGGGGCCTTCCACCACGATGTTGCGGGCGTGCTCGAGCAGGTTGCGGGCTGGGGTACCGGGCATGGGCGGCGGGATGGGGTGTGGGTCGGGACGGGAAAAAAAGCGCCGGGTCCAACCCGGCGGCTCTATGGTACGGCAGGCAGGTCCGGGAGGCCAGAGGGGCGGCCCGGACCGTCCGGCCTCAGTGTTCCAGGCAGAGCACGTCGGGGGATTGCTCCCCGGCCTGGGCCATGCGCTCCAGGCAGTCCAGGACCTCCTCGGAGGCCGCCTCCATGTGCTCCAGGAGGGCCACGCCGCCGTCGAAATCGCCCAGGCGCAGGCGTTCCAGGGCTTCCTTGCCGCTCTTGTGCACATTGATGTGGGGCGCTTCCAGGGCCCGGTAGCCGTCCAGCAGGGAGAAGCACTCCCGGCCCTCGCCCTCGTAGTACCACTTGCCCAGGCGGCAGGAGGTATGCACGGCGAAATCCTCCGGGCGTTTCTGGGAGGCGCCCATGAAGACCTTGTACACCTCGAACTTGAACACCAGGTGGTCCATCTTGGCCAGTTCGGTGAAGCTGCGCAGGGCGGCCACGGCCACGGCGGTCTCGATGTGACGGGAGAGGCCGATGATGTTGTCCAGGTTCTCCGTCGCCTGCTTGCCCTCGTGGCTGGAGTGGTCCGCCTCCTTGGCCAGGGAGGAGATGCTGGCGTGGGCCGAGACGGTGTCGTGGCGGATGGCGCTGACCAGGCCGGAAATCTCGTTGGTGGCGGTGGCGGTGCGTTCGGCCAGCTTGCGCACCTCATCGGCCACCACGGCAAAGCCGCGGCCCGCCTCGCCGGCCCGGGCCGCCTCGATGGCGGCGTTCAAGGCCAGCAGGTTGGTCTGGTCGGCGATTTCCTTGATCAGGTTGAGGATGCTGCCGATCTTCTCGGTGCTGGCATTGAGGCCTTCGACCTGGCCCATGGTGGTCTGGGACTGCAGGGCCAGCTGGCTCAGGTTGGCGCTGATGCCATGCATCTGGGCCTGGCTGTCGGTGGTGATGCGGCCGGCGGTGACGGCCTCTTCCTTTTCCGTCTTCAGGCTGTGGGCCATGGCGGCCATGGTGCCCTGGGACTTGGCCAGGCTGGAACCGAAGCGGTCCAGGTTGTGCAGCAGCTTTTCCCAGCCCCGGGCTACGGTTTCGGCGGTGTGGCACTTCTGCTCCAGGGTCTGCTGCTCGTTTTCCAGATTGGCCACCTGGGAGCGCAGGCTGGCGTTCTCGTTCTGCAGGGCGGCAAGGGCCGCTTCTAGTTCTCGTTGCCGCTGGTTGTTGCCGAACAATGCCACAGATATCTCCCTAAGTTATTTTGACTATTAGCAAAGGGAGATATTAATAGCCTTTATAAGAGTGTGGTTATGAAATAAGCCGCAAGCTGGCATTTCCTGACCGGATCAGCTGCGGAATATGAAGTAAACGGCCCCCAGCAGGCACAGGCCGGCCCACAGATAATCGAGCTTGAGGGGCTGGCCCATGTAGAAGACGACGAAGGGCACGAAGACGGTGAGGGTGATGGCTTCCTGCAGGATCTTCAGCTGGGCCAGGGTGAGATCGGTATGGCCGATGCGGTTGGCCGGCACCTGCAGCAGGTATTCGAAGAGGGCGATACCCCAGGAGATCAGGGCGGCGATCCACCAGGGCTTGTCCGCCAGGTTCTTCAGGTGGGCATACCAGGCGAAGGTCATGAAGACGTTGGAAGCGGAGAGCAGCAATACCGTCTTCCACAGCACCGGCAGTTCGGTCCACAGGCTCATAGTTTCTCGATCCGTTGGTTGGCCACCGCCGGCAGCCAGGCAGCGACGCTGCCGCGGCCGGGCAGGGCCAGGTCCGGAGCGATCTCCGCCAGGGGCACCAGGACGAAGGCGCGCAGATGCAGGCGCGGGTGGGGCAGGGTCAGTTCGGGGCCGTCCAGCACCTGGTCGTCGTAGAGCAGCAGGTCCAGGTCCAGGGTGCGGGGGGCGTTGCGGTAGCTGCGGGTGCGGCCGAAATGGGCTTCCACGGCGAACAGCCGGGACAGCAGCCCGGCCGGCGGCAGGGGGGTGTCCACCGCCGCCACGGCGTTGATGTAGTCGGGGCCGTCGGCGCCGATGGGGGCCGTGCGGTAGAGGGAGGAGGCGGCGACCAGGGCGATGTCGCCGTCGCCGGTGAGGTCCGCCAGGGCGGCGCGGACCTGGGCTGCCGGATCTTCCAGATTGGCGCCCAGGGCGATGAAGGCGCGATGCATGGAACTCGCCGCGGCCTAGTCGCCGCTGCCGCCTTCGCCCGCGCCGGCACCACCGCCGGCCGGCTTCTTGCGCCGACGCCGGCGCTTCTTGTCGCCCTTGGCCTCGGGCAGCAGCATGGCCTGGCGCTCTTCGCCTTCGGCGTTGAGGAAGCGGCGCCACCATTCGCCCAGCTCCTTGTCCACCTCGCCCGACTCGGCGCGCAGCAGCAGGAAATCGTAGCCGGCCTTGAAGCGGGGCTGTTCCAGCACGGCATAGGGCTTCTTGCCGGAGCGGGCCTCGAAGCGGGGCTGCAGGGCCCAGATGTCCTTGATGTCGCCGGCGATGCGGCGGGTGATGGCCAGCTTTTCCGCCTGCACGTCCAGCACCTCGTCCATGGCGGCGAAGAGGGCGGGGATGGGGCGCTCGCCGTTGGCCTTGTTCTTTTCCCACTGGCCCAGCACTTCGTGCCACAGCAGGGTGGCGAAGAGGAAGCCGGGGGAGGTGGGTTTGCCAGCCTGGACCCGCTCGTCGGTGTTGGCCAGGGCCAGCATGACGAAGCGTTCGCCCAGGGGCTGCTCCAGGATGACGTCGAGCAGGGGCAGCAGGCCGTGGTGCAGGCCCTCTTCCCGCAGCTGCTTGACGCAGCGCACGGCGTAGCCGGAGGTGAGCAGCTTGAGCATTTCGTCGAAGAGGCGGGCCGGCGGCACGTTTTCGATCAGCTCGGACATCTCCCGGATGGGACGCCGGGCGGCCGGGTCGATGGCCAGGTTCAGCTTGGCCCCCAGGCGCACCGCCCGCAGCATGCGCACCGGGTCTTCCCGGTAGCGCACCTTGGGGTCGCCGATCATGCGCAGGGTCTTCTGCTTGAGGTCGGCGACGCCGTGGTGGTAGTCGTGGATGGTCTCGTCGGCTGGGTCGTAGTACAGGGCATTGACGGTGAAGTCGCGGCGGGCCGCATCTTCCGCCATGGTGCCGAAGACGTTGTCGCGCAGCACCCGGCCGTGTTCGTCGGTGGGCGCGTTGCTGGCGTGGATGGCGCGGAAGGTGGTGACCTCCAGGGTCTCCGCCCCCATCATCACGTGCACGATCTGGAAGCGGCGGCCGATGATGCGGGAGCGGCGGAAACAGGCCCGCACCTGTTCCGGCGTGGCGTTGGTGGCCACGTCGAAATCCTTTGGCGGGATGCCTGCCAGCAGGTCGCGCACGGCGCCGCCCACCACGTAGGCCTTGTAGCCGGCCTTCTGCAGCCCTTCGACGGTGCGGCGGGCGCCGGAGCTGAGCTGCTCGCGGCGGATGCCGTGGTTCTTGACGGGGATGATGGCGGCGCTGTCGCCGTGGCCGCCGCTACGGGCGTTCCGGGTTTCGCTCTTGCCGGCGTTGTTCTTGCCGCCAAACACCCGGGAAATTAGTTTGCGGATCATGTAGGTTTTTTTATGCAATCTGGCGGTTCGTCCGCCTGAAAAAACAAGGCATTATATCCGTACGGGGCGGTTAGCGCAGGCTGATTACCGGCCAGCCGCGCCGTTCCGCCTCCGCCTTGAGGATGGGGTCCGGGTCCACCGCCACCGGGCGGCTGACCTTTTCCAGCAGGGGCAGGTCGTTGCGCGAGTCGCTGTAGAACCAGCTGTCGGCAAAGCTGCCCCAGTTGAGGCCCTGGGCTTCGAGCCAGTCTTCCACCCGGGTGATCTTGCCGTCCTGGAAGGACGGGGTGCCGCGCACGCCGCCGGTGAACTGGCCGTCCCGCTGTTCCGGGATGGTGGCGATGAGATGGTGGATGCCGAATTCCCGGGCGATGGGACCGGTGACGAAGGCGTTGGTGGCGGTCACCAGCAGCACCAGGTCGCCCCGCTGCAGGTGCTCCTGCACCTTGGCCCGGGCCTGGTCGGTCATGATCGGGCGGATGTTGCGGGCCATGAATTCCTGGTGCCAGGCGTCCAGCTGGGCGCGGGAGTGGCGGGCCAGGGGCTTCAGCTGGAAGTCGAGGAACTCGTAGATGTCCAGGGTACCGGCCTTGTACTGCTCGTAGAACTTCTCGTTCTGGGCGGCGTGGATTTCGCCGTCGAGGGCGCCCTGGCCGATGAGGAACTGGGCCCACTCGAAGTCGCTGTCGCCGGCCAGAAGGGTGTTGTCGAGATCAAAGAGTGCGAGATTCATCGTGCCTGTTTCGGAAGGGTTAGACGGTGGAGTCGCCGGCATGCTGCAGCACTTCGCGCAGCAGGGGCAGGGTGATGGGCCGCTTGTGCTCCAGGGAGTAGCGGTCCAGGGCCGCCAGCAGGGCGGCCAGGGTGCGCATGTCCCGGGAACTGCGGTTCATCAGGTAGGTGAGGGCTTCCCGGGAGAGCTTGAGTCCCCGGTCGGCGGCCTGGGCCGCCAGGGCCGCCAGCTTCTCCTCGTCGGAGAGGGGGCGCAGGCGGAAGATGAGGGCCGAGCCGAGGCGGGTGCGCAGGTCTTCCCGTAGTTGCAGGGCCGCCGGCGGCTGGTCGCTGGCCACCAGCAGCTTGCCCGGCCGGCCGTTTTCCACGGCCAGGCGCAGGCGGTTGAAATGGTTGAAGAGGGCGATCTGGCCGGCCTCGGCCAGGGCCTGCACGTTATCCACCGCCAGGCCCTCGGCCTCGGCCGGGGCGCCGGCCAGGAGCGGATCTTGGGCGCCGTCCACATAATGCAGCCCGGAGGCCTGCAGCAGGTGGCTCTTGCCGCTGCCCGCCTCGCCCCACAGCAGGAACAGGGGCTGGGGGCCGGAGAACCAGTCGGCCAGGGCCGCCAGGGCCTCCTCGTTGCCGTCGCCGACGAAGTTGGCCAGGGAGGGCGGAGACTCGGGCATCAGGTCCAGCAGCAATTGACGCATGGGGGGCAGCATGGGGTCAGGAGTTGAGGTAGAAGGGGCTGGCCTTGTAATGCCGCTGCAGTTCCCGCAGGCCCACCAGCAGGGCGGCGGAGGCGGGCAGGGCGATGAGGATGCCGAAGAAGCCGAACAGCTGGCCGAAGGCCATCAGGGCGAAGATCACCGCCACCGGATGCAGGCCGATGCGCTCGCCCACCAGCCAGGGGGTCAGCACCACGCTTTCGAGAATCTGGCCGCCGCCATAGACGATGGCCACCGCCAGCACCAGGCCGAGGCCCTGGAACTGCAGCAGGGCTGCCACCAGGGCCAGCAGCAGGCCGGTGGCGAAACCGACGTAGGGAATGAAAATGAGCAGGCCGGTGAGCAGGCCCACCGGCAGGGCGAATTCCAGCCCCGCCAGCCACAGGCCCAGGCTGTAGTAGAGGGCCAGCAGCAGCATCACCGCCAGCTGGCCGCGCAGGAACTCGGCCAGCACCGCATCCACTTCCCGGGCCAGACGCAGGGCCAGGTTGTGGAAGCGGCGCGGAATGAGGTCCTCGATACGGTGCAGGAGGCTGTCCCAGTCCTTCAGCAGGTAGAACATGACCACCGGCAGGAGCAGCAGGTTGGCGACGAAGGCCACCAGGGCCAGGCCGCTGCTGCCGAGGGTGGTCAGCACGTGGCCGAGGATCTGCTGGGCCGCGTCCTGGTTCTTGCGCACCAGGGCGTTGAAGCTGGCCGGGTCCAGGGGCAGGTCGATGCCCAGGCGCTTCTGCAGCCAGGGGTCGAGCTTGGTTTGCAGCAGGGTCAGGGTGGCCGGCAGGCGCTCGGCGATGAGGCTCACTTCCTTCTGCAGCAGGGGCACCAGGGTCAGGGCCAGCAGGGTGAGGGCGCCGATCAGGCCCAGGATCACCAGCAGGGCGGCCAGGGGGCGGGGTACCCGGTGGCGGGCCAGCCAGCCGGTGGCCGGGTTGCCGATGTAGGCCAGGATGGCGGCCAGCAGGAAGGGGGTGAGAATCGGGGAAAGGGCGAGCAGCAGCCAGACGCAGGCCGCGGCAAAGCCGAGCCAGAGCAGGGCCTGCAGTCTTTGGGTGCGGTTGTCGGGCCGATCTTCGGTCATTTGGGCTAAAATGCGGGTTTTCAATAGCTTTCCGGCGCCCATTCTATCACTCCGGATGCCAGGCCCTTCCCGACCATGACCCAAGATACCAGCAAGACCTCCCTTTCCTATCGTGACGCCGGCGTGGATATCGACGCCGGCGATGCCCTCGTCGAGCGCATCAAGCCTTTCGCCAAGAAGACCATGCGGGAAGGCGTGCTGGCCGGCATCGGCGGCTTCGGCGCCCTTTTCGAAGTGCCGAAGAAGTACAAGGAGCCGGTGCTGGTGTCCGGTACCGACGGCGTCGGAACCAAGCTGAAGCTGGCTTTCCAGCTCAACCGCCACGACACCGTGGGCATCGACCTGGTGGCCATGAGCGTCAATGACATCCTGGTGCAGGGTGCCGAGCCCCTCTTCTTCCTCGACTACTTCGCTTGCGGCAAGCTCTCCGTGGATGCGGCGGCCGACGTCATCAAGGGCATCGCCACCGGCTGCGAACAGGCCGGCTGCGCCCTCATCGGCGGCGAGACCGCCGAGATGCCCGGCATGTACCCGGATGGTGAATACGATCTGGCCGGTTTCGCCGTCGGCGCCGCCGAAAAGAGCAAGCTCATCGACGGCAAGTCTATCGTCCCCGGCGACGTGGTGCTGGGCCTGGGCTCCCACGGCGCCCACTCCAACGGCTACTCCCTGGTGCGCAAGATCATCGAGCGTTCCGGCGCCGACTTCAACGCCAAGTTCGACGGCGAGGCCACCCTGGCCGATGCCGTGATGGCCCCCACCCGCATCTACGTCAAGCCTCTGCTGGCCCTGTTGCAGACCCTGCCGGTCAAGGGCATGGCCCACATCACCGGCGGCGGCCTGACCGAGAACGTGCCCCGGGTGCTGCCGGAAAATACCGTGGCCATCCTGGACAAGTCCTCCTGGCTGCGTCCCAAGCTGTTCGACTGGCTGCAGGCCGAAGGCAATGTCAGCGACGACGAAATGCACCGGGTTTTCAACTGCGGCATCGGCATGGTGGTGGTGGTGGCCCAGGAGCACGCCCGCCAGGCCGTCCAGCTGCTGCAGGCTGCCGGCGAGAAAGTGTGGCAGATCGGCGACATCCGCGCCCGTCAGGGCGACGAGGCCCAGACCCAGGTGAACTGAGCCTCACCGCATACAGGACTTGCCCGGGCTGCGGTGTCCGGGCAAGCTACGGTTTCCCCATAAAAAAAACCGCTTGGAGGTAAGAAGTGAGCAAATCCGCTGTCATCGTTACCGGCCTGATCCTGGCCGCCGGCCTGTCCGCCAATCTGGCCCAGGCTTCCGAAGAACTGGCCAAGGCCAAGCTGTGCGTCGGCTGCCACCAGGTCTCCGCCAAGGTTCTGGGCCCTGCCTACAAGGACGTGGCCCAGAAGTACGCCGGCGTGAAAACCGCCGAAGCCGATCTGGCGAAGAAGATTCGCGGCGGCAGCAAGGGCGTCTGGGGCGGTGCCGAAATGCCGCCCAACCCGGCCATTTCCGAGGTCGACGCCACCACCCTGGCCAAATGGATTCTCAGCCTGAAGTGAAGTTGGGCTGATTCCGACAAAGCCAACAAAAAAGCCGGCAATCGCCGGCTTTTTTGCGTCTGCAGGAAAAGCCTACTTGGCCTTTTTCTTGGTGCTTTCCGCCTTCACCTCGAGGAAGGCCGGGCCCCAGATGGGGTGGCCGGATTCGGCCTTGGTCAGGCTGAGCTTGGGGTAGGCGGCCAGGCCCTTGCGGAAGTTGGCCTTGCAGCTGTCCACCTGGCGGGAGGCGCAGGCGATGAAGGCCAGGTGCTTGTAGGCCCGGGCCTGGTCGATGCGGTTGGGCAGGCCCAGGTCCAGGGCCTGTTGCAGGGTCTGGCCGGCGCTCTTGTAGTCGCCGTTTTCGTAGGCGCTGATGCCCCGGGCCAGTTCGCTCTCGGCCTTGCGCGCGGTCGGCGTCTTCACCGGTTCGGCCGGCTTGGCCGCTTCGGGCGGGGGTGCCGGTTCGGCGGCCGGGGGCGGGGTGTTCTGGCTGGCGCAACCGGCCAGGGCCAGCAAGGAGGCAAGCAGCAGGGAGGAGAGGGATCGCATGGCGGTAGGTGTGCTCATTTGAATTTGTGCTTGATCTTGTAGGTGTCGCCGGCGCCCAGTTCCAGGGTCAGGCGATGGGGTTCGGACTGGCCGTTGCGGATTTCCACCTCGTGGTGGCCCGGCAGCAGCTCGATGCTTTCCAGGGGCGGCGAGATGCCCTTGGGTTCGCCGTCCACCACCACTTCGCCCCAGGGGGCGATGGCCAGGTCCACCCGGGCGGCGGGCTGGGGTTCGGGGGCCGCGGTACTGGCCGCAGGGGCAGGCGTGGCGCCGTTGCCGGCACTGCGTTCCGTAGGCAGCAGGGCGAATGCGCCGCCGGCGATGGCCACCGCGGCGACGCCCAGCCACAGCGCCTTGCCGCGGCGGGCCGGCGGCGAGGCCGGTGCTTCCTGGGGCGCAGGGGAGAGGCTGAGGGGGTTGGTGTCCGTGAACGGGTGGGCCAGCAGCATGGTCGGATCTTCCGACGGGCTGGGCGGAATGCGCGGCTGAGGCTGGGCCTGGGCGGCCAGGCCGAGGACCGGGCCGGGGGAGCCGAGCTCGGCGTAGCGGCGCAGGTCGGCGGCCAGTTCGCCGGCGGTCTGGTAGCGTTCCTCCGGCGACTTGGCCAGGGCCTTGGCCAGGATGGCCTCGAAGCCCGGCGGCAGTTCCGGCATGAGCCGGGTGGGCAGCACCGGGCCTTCGTTGATGACCCGGTACATGATGGTGGTGACCGTTTCGCCGTCGAAGGGGGCGACGCCGGTGAGCCACTGGTAGAGCACCACGCCGAGGGAGAAGATGTCGGCCCGGCCGTCCACCGGATGGCCCATGATCTGCTCCGGCGCCATGTACTTGGGCGTGCCCAGCATGTGGCCGGTCATGGTCTTGCTGCCGGTCTGCAGCTGGGCGATGCCGAAATCGGTGATTTTCACGGCGCCGTCGGCCAGCACCATGAGGTTGGCCGGCTTGATGTCCCGGTGCACCACGCCCTGGCGGTGGGCGTAGTCCAGGCCGTCGGCAACGGCGGCCATCATGTCGGCGATGCGGGTATAGGGCAGGGGGCCGGCTTCGCTGATGAAGCGGCGCAGTTCCCGGCCTTCGAGGAATTCCATGGCCATGTAGGCCACGTCCTCCGCCTTGCCCGCGTCGTACAGGGTGACGATGGCCGGGTGGCTGAGGCGGGCGACCGACTTGGCCTCGCGGAAGAAGCGGCGCTCGAAGCTCTCCTTCTCGGACAGGCTGGCGTCGAACTTGATGGTCTTGATGGCCACGACCCGTTCCAGCAGGGGATCGAAGGCGCGGTACACCACGCCCATGGCTCCCTCGCCGAGTACTCCGTCGATACGGTAGCGGCCCAGTTGTTGAATGGTCATGCGCTTCTTACGGAAATTGGGGTCGGTCAATCCGGGACGGCAACAGCTCCCTCCACCCCGGGGTCCGAACTCTGACGGGCAAGTTTAACAGAACCTGTCCGCCCCCTGACCATCCCCAGCGCCGGGCCGGCTTAGCGTCCCGCGGCCGTGGCCGGTTTGCCCATGGCCAGGGCCCCGCCCAGGGCCAGGAAAAAGGCCAGGGCCACCAGGGCGAAGACCTCGGCGAAGGCCTGGGCGCTGCCGGCCGGCTGGCCCAGGTGGTTGCTGCGCCATTCCACATAGACGGCACCCAGGCTGATGCCTAGGGTGCCTCCCAGCTGCCGGGTGCAGTTGAGCAGGGCCGAGCCCTGGCCCACCAGGCGCTGGGCCAGGGGGCGCAGGGAGCCCAGGTTGAGGGCCGGCAGGATCAGGGCCAGGCCGATGCGGCCGATGACCACCGTGCCCATCAGGGTGGGCAGCAGGGGCAGGCCGAGGGAAATGCCGGCCAGCAGCGCCAGCAGGACGAAGGAGATGGCGAACAGCAGCAGTCCCAGGGCCGTCTGCCGATGGGGGCGGACCCGGTCCGCCAGGTAGCCGGCCCCCGGGGTCATGAGGGCCAGGGCGATGCCGCCGGGAAGCAGGGCCAGGCCCGCGGTGGCGGCGTTGTAGCCGAGGATGCTCTGCAGGAATACCGGCACCAGATAGGTGGAACCATAGAGGCCGACGCCGAAAATGAAGGACACCAGGGTGCCCATGGCGAAGGCCCGTTCGCCGAACAGTCCCAGGGCCAGGATCGGCCCGGGCACCCGGCGGGCGTGCCGCAGGAAGAGGGCGATGCCGGCGGTCGCCACCAGGGCGCCGATGCCGCTCTGGGGCGACAGCAGGCCGTGGGCGTGGAGGCCGCCGACGGTCTGCAGCAGGCTGAGGATGGCCAGAGTGAGCAGGGACAGGCCGGCCCAGTCGAAGGGGTGCTCGGCCCGGGCTGGCGGCTTGTGGGGCAGCAGCAGGTGGCCCGCCGCCAGGGCGGCGAGGCTGCCGGGCACGGTGATGAGGAAAATGGCGCGCCAGCCGAAATGGTCCACCAGGAAGCCGCCGGCAATGGGTGCCACCGCCGGCGCCAGGATGATGCCGAAACCCAGGATGCCCATGGCCCGGCCCTGGCGTTCCAGGGGAAAGAGGCGCAGCACCAGCAGGGTGCTCATGGGCTGCAGCAGGCCGGCGGCCAGGCCCTGGACGATGCGCATGGCCACCACCGAGTGGAAGTTCCAGGCCAGGGCGCCGCCCAGGCTGCCGATGCCGATCAGCAGCACGGCACCGAGGAAGACCCGGCGGAAGCTGTAACGCTCGATGAGCCAGGCGGTGGGCAGCATGGCCACGGTCATGGCGGCCATGTAACCGGTGACGGCCCACTGCACCCGGTCCTGGCCCAGGTGAAAGTCCGCCATGAGGGCGGGAATGGCCACGTTGAAAATGGTGGCGGAAAGCACGGCCGTGACCATGCCGCAGGCCATGGCCGCCAGGACCAGCCAGGGGTAACGTCCGCCATGGCGGGCCTGCAGGGCTTCCAGGCTGCGGGGAGAGCTTGAAAATGACACGGTGACTCCGGAGCGGGGGCTGAGTAAAATGATTGTATCAGTAAATAATTAGCATGCTAACTATATGTCAGACCACCAGCCTGAAGCGACGTTCCCGCCCCAACAGCGATTTTCCGTCCTGCTGCACCAGACGGCGGCCCTGTGGCGCACAGCCCTGGACCGGCGCCTGCGGCCCCTGGGCTTTTCCCAGGCCAGCTGGCGCGCCCTGATTGCCCTGCGGCGCCAGCCGGAAGGTTGCAATCAGGCCGTCCTGGCGGAGCGCCTGGGGATCGAGGCGCCCACCCTGGTGCGCCTCCTGGACCGCATGGAAAAGCAGGGCTGGCTGCAGCGCCAGTCCGATCCCCGGGACCGGCGCAGCAAGCGGGTGGTGCTCACTGCCGCCAGTCTGGAGCTGGCGGCGAGCATGGAAGCGACGGTGGAGGAGTTGCGGGCCGAACTGCTGGCGGGGCTGGAACCGGCCCAGCTGGAGGCCATGATCGACATCCTGGAAACGGTCCGGGAGCGGGCCGAAGGCCTGCTGGCCAAAGGAGCTGTCGATCCGGAGAGTGGGTCTGATATTCCTTTATAGATATAACCAATTTACAAAACAGTATTTCTTCTTATAAAAAGGGCGCCCTAGACTTCTCCCATCGCATATCACCTCCTGGGAGAAATCATGGCTCACCCCCGCAAGCTCATCGCCACCCTGGCAGCATCCCTGTCCCTGGCCTTCGCCGGCCAGGCCCTGGCCGACGCCACCCTGCTTAACGTTTCCTACGACCCCACCCGTGAGCTGTACCAGGACTTCAACGCCGCCTTCATCAAGCACTGGAAGGAAAAGACCGGCGAGACCCTGACCATCAAGCAGTCCCACGGCGGTTCCGGCAAGCAGGCCCGCTCCGTCATCGACGGCCTGGAGGCCGATGTGGTGACCCTGGCCCTGGCCGGCGACATCGATCCCCTGGCCGAGCGCGGCCTGCTCGCCGCCGACTACCAGAAGAAGCTGCCCCACAACGCCTCCCCCTACACCTCCACCATCGTCTTCCTGGTGCGCAAGGGCAATCCCAAGGGCATCAAGGACTGGAACGACCTGGTGAAGCCGGGCATCGGCGTCATCACCCCCAATCCCAAGACCTCCGGCGGCGCCCGCTGGAACTACCTGGCGGCCTGGGGCTTCGCCCTCAAGCAGCCGGGCGGCAACGACGCCAGCGCCAAGGACTTCGTCGCCCGGCTGTACAAGAACGTGCTGGTGCTGGATACGGGCGCCCGGGGCTCCACCACCACCTTCGTCGAGCGGGGCCAGGGCGATGTGCTGATTGCCTGGGAAAACGAGGCCTATCTGGCGGTGAAGGAACTGGGCCCGGACAAGTTCGACATCGTCACGCCTTCCCTCTCCATTCTGGCCGAGCCCCCGGTGGCCGTGGTGGACAAGAATGTGGACAAGCACGGCACCCGCAAGCAGGCCCAGGCCTACCTGGAATACCTCTACACCCCGGCCGGCCAGGAAATCGCTGCCCAGAACTACTACCGGCCCATCGATCCCAAGGTGGCGGCCAAGTACGCCAAGCAGTTCGGCAAGGTGAATCTCTTCACCATCGACCAGCTGTTCGGTGGCTGGACCAATGCCACCAAGGCCCACTTCGCCGACGGCGCCATCTACGACCAGATCCAGACCAAGCGCTGATTCTTCGGCACCACAAACAAGAAGCCCCGGCCTTCCTCAGGAAGGCCGGGGCTTCTTTTTGAATGATCGGGGCTTAGCGGCCGAGGGCCAGGTTGGTGCTGGCACGGCTGTCGTTGTCGCCGCGCTGCTGGGTGCGCTCCGTGGTGCGGCGTTCGTTGCCACTCTTGAAGGTTTCCGCAGCCAGATAGGCCCCCGCGGACGACAGGCAAAAGGCGCTGGCGGTAAGCAGCAGGATCTTGCGGGCATTGGCGGTCATGGTTTTGTCTTGCATGTGGATTCTCCCGGAGGCGAGGGCCTGGGCCCTTGTAGTTGTCGATGGGGTCATTCTAGGCAGGACCCCGGGTTGCGTCTGTCGCCTCCCTGTAGCGACCGGTAACGGCCCATGCGCTTTGATGACCGCGTGTGACAGCGTGACAAAAAAAGACCCCGCCGAGAGCGGCGGGGTTGGAGAGGAGGCCCATCCAGGGAGGGAGGGGATGGGTCTTGGGGGAGTCATGCGCTGTCAACGCATGGATGCATTCTAGGCAGGCCCGGCGGTGCCGTCTGTGGCGATTCCTGGGCCCTTGTGTAACGGTCTGTGGCGGTCCTCCTCTCCATTTGTAACAGCCCCCGGGATATGGCGGGAGACAGACCCGGAGCGGAAAATCCGGGCAAAAAAAACCCCACCGGGGGAGGTGGGGTGGAGAGGGTGCCCATCCGAAGGGGGGGAGGTGGATGGGACTTTGGGGGAGTCATGCGCTGTCAACGCAGAATCCATTCTAGGGAGCCCCCCGGCTGACGTCTGTGGCGATTGCAGGAGGGTTGTGTAACCGGGGGTGAGGGACTTTGACGGTTTGTAATGCCCCATGTGCGGCCTTGGCAGGCGAGGGGGCGGGGCCGTTCGGCAGTGGCGCGGGGAGCGGGGCGCTCAGCGCCGCCGCCAGAAGCGCCAGGCCATGACGGCGATGGCGAAGAGGGCGGTGGCCAGCAGGGCCTTGGGCAGGTTGGCGCGGCCTTCGGTGACCAGGTCGAAGCCCAGGATGCCGAGCAGGACGCCCAGGCTCTCCGCCGCCGGAAAGGTGGCCTTGAAACGGCGTTTGCAGCGCAGCAGGCAGTCGGGGACGGATGGGAGGGGCATTGAAGATGGGCTAGTGGAGCGGGCATACCGCGGACGGCCGTGGAGCCATCCGGCACGGTATGGGCTGCATTCTAGGCAGGACGCGGCCTGGCGTCATGGCCGCTAGCGTGAGCGTTTGTAACGCAATGTAACGCCAGCGGCCCCGGGCCGCCTGGGCACGGGCTTTCAGCCCGGCCAGGAGAGGGTGAAGCGGGCGCCGCCGAGACTGGACTCGCCGGCGCTGGCATGGCCGCCGTGGGCCTCCATGACCTGGCGCACGATGGCCAGGCCGAGTCCGTAGCCGCCGCTGGTGCGGTCCCGGGAGCGGTCGAGGCGGGTGAAGGCGTCGAAGATGCGCTCCCGTTCGTCCGCCGGTACGCCGATGCCGTCGTCCTCGACGTGGATCTGCACCAGGCCTTCCTGTACTTCGGCGCTGACCCGGACCCGGGTCTTGGCGTACTTGAAGGCGTTGCGCAGCAGGTTGCGCACGGCGTAGGGCATGGACTTGCGGTCCAGGCGGGCCATCAGGTTGGGCGGCAGATGGCCCAGGTCCACCTCCACCGCCAGTTGCCCGGCCAGGATGCGCAGGTCGTCCACCTCCTCCTCCAGCCAGGGCACCAGGGCGATGGAGGTGAGGTTGAGGGTGGGACGCTCCCGCTCGAAGCGGGCGTGGGTGAGACTGGAGTCGATCAGGTTGTCCAGCTCCTCCAGGTCCTCTTCCATGGTTTTCCAGTGACGCTGGCGTTCGTCGCGGCAGTCCGTGTCGGCCGCCATTTCCAGGGCGAAGCGGAGGCGGGCGATGGGGGTGCGCAGTTCATGGGAGATGGCGCTGGAAAGCTCCCGCTGGGCGGCGATGAGTTTTTGCACCCGCTCCGCCATGCCGTTGAGGGTGTCGGCCAAAAGCGCGAACAGGTTGCTGCGGGCCGCCGGGGCGCGGGTCTCGAAACGGCCCTCACCCAGGGCCCGGGCGGTCTGGCGCAGGGATTCCAGGTCGCGCCAGATGGGCCGGATCCAGATCCATACCAGGACGGCGAAGCCGAGGCCGATGGCGGTCCAGGTCATCAGCCGGATGCGCAGTTCCAGGGGGATGGCGCGCTGGTACTCCGGGTTCAGGTCGGGGGAAAGGGGGCCCACCACCAGAACTTTGTCGCCGCCGCGGATGCGGTGGAACATGATGTCCCGGTGGGAGTCGATGGCGATGTCGCCCAGTTCCAGCTTTTCCCTTTGCTTGGGCGGCAGGAGCACCTGGTCCAGGTCTTCCAGTACCAGGCGGTAGGCGAACTTCTCGTCCAGGGCCTTGATCTGCTTTTCCCACTGGTGCCGGGGATAGCGCTGCAGCTCGTCCTCGATGAGGACGATGGTGCCGCGCATGAAGCGCTTGGCGTAGTCGTCGGTGATGCCCTGCAGGGCCGTGGAAATGGCAAAGTCGGCGATCATGGCGATGCCGACGAAGGAGCCCATGGCCAGCAGGTAGAAATTGAAGAACAGCCGGGACAGGCTGTAGCGGGCGCGGGAGAGGCGGGCGAAGCGCTGTTCCGACTCCCGCCGTTCCTTGCCCGGGCTGTTGTCCTCCGGCGCTGCTTCTACCTCCTGTTCCGGCAGGCGGCGGGGGTCAATTCCAGTCATGCCGGGAGAACAGGTAGCCCTTGCCGCGCACGGTCTTGATGCGGGCCGGATTGTCCGGATCGTCCCCCAGCTTCTTGCGCAGGCGGGAGATGCGGGCGTCGATGGAGCGGTCCAGGCCGTCGAAGCCGATGCCCCGCAGGCGCTGCAGCAGGTCGTCCCGGGACAGCACGGTGCCGGCGTGGCAGGCCAGCAGCCAGAGCAGGTCGAACTCGGCGGTAGTCAGGTCGATGGCCGCATCGCCCAGTTCGGCGCTGCGGGTGGCCTGGTTGATGCGGAAACGGCCGAACACCAGCTCGTCGCCGGCCCCGCCGCCTTCGCTGCCCTCGCTGGGGCCGGCCCGGCGCAACAGGGCCCGCACCCGGGCCAGCAGCACCCGGGGCTGCACCGGCTTGGAGATGAAGTCGTCGGCACCCAACTCGAGGCCGAGGATCTGGTCCATGTCCTCGTCCCGGGCGGTGAGCATGAGGATCACGCCCTGGTAATGGGGGCGCACGGTGCGGCAGACCTCGAAACCGTCCTTGCCGGGCAGCATCACGTCCAGCACCACCACGTCCGGATTGTCGGCGGGAATGCGGGTGCAGGCCGTGTCGCCCCGGGGTTCGATGGCGACTTCGAAGTCGTTCTTGCTCAGGTATTCGGCGGTCAGCTCGGCGAGGCGCTCGTCGTCCTCGACCAGAAGAATGCGGGGGGCGGCCATGACGCTCCAGGCGGAAGGGGAAAACGCGAGTTTACCCCGACTTTGGCGGCTGGGTGTCCTTGCCGTTGGCGCCCCCCGCGGCACCGCTCCGTTTGCGCCGCTCCGGATGGCCGGCAGCGGGCTCGGGCAGGGTGATGAGCAGACACTGGCCGTCGGGCAGGGAGACGGCGATGCTGTCCCGGCCACCGGGGCCGCTCTCCTTGCAGTGATAGAGGCTGAGGGCGGGGGTGGCCAGGGAATCCTTGATCTGCCGCGGGTGCAGGTGTTCGGCCAGGGCTTCCCGGTCCACCAGGGCCCAGTGCAGGGTCTTGCCGCTCATGCCAGGTCCCCGTCCGGCGCCGCTTCCGCATCGGCCAGGGTCTTGCCCTGGCGCAGCAGCAGGGCGTAGTCACCGGCGGGCACGGCCCGGCTGAAGAAGTAGCCCTGGAACTCGTCACAGCCGTGCTGGCGCAGCAGGGCCAGCTGTTCGGCCGTTTCCACGCCTTCGGCCACCACATTGAGCCCCAGGCTGTGGGCCATGGCGATGACGGCGCTGGCGATGGCCGCGTCGTCGGCGTTGGAGTTGATGTCGCGCACGAAGGAGCGGTCGATCTTCAGGCAGTCGATGGGGAAGCGCTTGAGGTAGGAGAGGCTGGAGTAGCCGGTGCCGAAGTCGTCCAGGGACAGGGTCACGCCCAGGTCCTTTAGCTCCCGCAGGGTCAGGGCGGCGTGGTCGGTGTCGTGCATGACCATGGATTCGGTCAATTCGATGTCCAGCATCTCGCCGGGCACCTGGTATTCCTCCAGCAGCCGGCGCACCGTCTCCCCCAGGTTTTCCTGGCGGAACTGGCGGGCGGAGATGTTGATGGCCACCTTCAGGGGCGGCAGGCCTTCCTCGCGCCAGGCACGGATCTGCCGGCACACCAGTTCGATGACCTTTTCCCCTAGGGGAATGATGAGGCCCGATTCCTCGGCCAGGGGGATGAACTCGTTGGGGTTGATCTGGCCGATGCGCGGGTGCATCCAGCGCAGCAGGGCCTCGGCACCGACGATGGTGCCCTGCTGCAGGGAAACCTTGGGCTGGTAGTAGACCTGGAATTCGTCGGTCTCCAGGGCTCGGCGCAGGTTGCCCTCCATGTCCAGCCGGTCCAGGGCCATGCTGCTCATTTCCGGCAGGTAGAAGCGGTAGTTGTTGCGGCCGTATTCCTTGACCCGGTACATGGCCACGTCGGCGTTGCGCAGCAGGATGTCTCCCGTTTCCCCGTCCCGGGGAAACAGGCTGACGCCGATGGAGGCGGTGACGAACAGCTCCTTGCCTTCGACGAACAAGGGCTGGGCCAGGGCCCGCTGAATCTTGCCGGCCACCACGGCCACGTCGTCCGCGTCCAGGATGTCGCCGACGACGATGACGAACTCGTCGCCCCCCAGGCGGGCCACCGTGTCGGTGTCGCGCACGGCCGCCTGCAGCCGCTCGGCCACGGTCTTCAGCAGCTTGTCGGCCGGGGCGTGGCCGAGGCCGTCGTTGATCACCTTGAAGCGGTCCAGGTCGAGCAGCATGACGCCCACCAGGCGCCTGTCCCGGCGCGCCAGGGCGATGGCCTGGCTGATGCGGTCGGCCAGCAGGCTGCGATTGGCCAGGCCGGTGAGGACGTCGTGGGTGGCCTGGTATTCCAGCTGTTCCTGGTAGTGGATGCGATCGGAGACGTCGTTGATGACGGAGACGAAATGGGTGGTGCTCTGGCCCGACTCGTCCAGCACCGGTGCCAGGTGCAGCTCGTTCCAGAACAGGCTGCCGTCCTTGCGGTAGTTGCGCAGGATGGCGTGGCCCTCGCGCCGGTCCCGCAGGGCAGCGCGGATTTCGTTGAGACCCTTCTGCTGCAGGTCGTCCCGCACCAGGAAGCGGCCGTTGCGCCCCTGCACTTCGGCAGCGCTGTAGCCGGTGATGCGCTCGAAGGCCGGGTTCACATAGGTGATGGGGTGGTCCAGCTGGGTGGCGGAAGTGATCATGATGCCGTTGCTGGAGGACTCCACGGCCCGGTCCCTCAGCCGCAGGGCCTCGCCGGCGTCCTGGCGGGCGGCGGCTTCGGCCTCGCTGGTGCAGCGGCGCACCGCCAGGGCCAGGGCCAGCAGGGTGGCGATGTCCCGCAGCAGCTGGTGTTCCTCCGGCGAAAACAGGGCGCGGGCGGCGGCATAGATGCGCAGCCGGCCCAGGGCCTTGCCTCCGGCTTCCAGGGGCAGGGACAGGGAGCCGGCAAAGGCGGAAAACTGGGGGAACCGATCCAGGTCCTGCCAGTCTGACGGGAGCATGGCGCCGGCTGCCGCATCGGCGCCGAGGCGGGCTGCTACCAGCCGGTGGCTGCCGTTTTCCAGCAGACCGACGCAGGCCAGGCTGTAGCCGCCGCAGCCGGTCAGGCTGTCGCAGATGCGGGCCGCCAAGTCCGCTTCGCTGCCGGCTGCACCGGCGGCGGCATGGCAATGGGCCAGCAGGGCAAGCAGACGCCGCAGCTGGTCTTCACCGCTGACGTCCTCATTTGGGTGTTGCGGGGACAAGAGGTCTCCTCCTCATTGTGTACTGCTTGTTTTTGTCGGGGCAGTGTAACAAATGCCCCGCCGCCTGGTTGTTGCGCTGCGCCATGGAAATGGCTGCGAATCAGGCGCTTGGCGTCATTCATCCTTTTCAAGGGGTAGTTCCAACCATGGCCTTTGCCGATATCCTGTCGTCCCTCCTAGCCTTTCTCCGTTCCGGCGCCCTCGACCTGCCCTGGTGGGGCGTGCTGCTGGCGGCCCTGGGCATGACTCATGTGACCATCGTCGCCGTCACCGTTTTCCTGCACCGCCACCAGGCCCACCGGGCCCTGGATCTGGGGCCCCTGCCTTCCCATTTCTTCCGCTTCTGGCTGTGGCTGACCACCGGCATGGTGACCAAGGAATGGACTGCCATCCACCGCAAGCACCATGCCAAGTGTGAAACCGCCGAGGATCCCCATAGTCCCCAGGTGAAGGGCCTGTGGAAGGTCCTCTCCGAAGGCGCCGAACTGTACCGGGCCGAGGCCGCCAATGCCGAAACCCTGGCCCGCTATGGTCACGGCACGCCGGACGACTGGCTGGAGCGCCACGTCTATGCCCGGCATCCGGTGCTCGGTGTGGCCCTTATGCTGGTGCTGGACGTGCTGCTCTTCGGCGCCGCCGGCATCACCGTGTGGGCGGTGCAGATGGCCTGGATTCCCTTCTGGGCGGCGGGGGTGGTCAATGGCTTAGCCCACTTCTGGGGCTACCGCAACTTCGCCTGCGCCGACGCCTCCACCAATCTCTGGCCCCTGGGGCTGGTCATCGGCGGCGAGGAGTTGCACAACAACCACCATGCCTTCGCCACTTCCGCCCGCTTCTCCGCCAAGTGGTACGAGGTGGACATTGGCTGGGGCTACATCCGCCTGATGAGCGCCCTGGGCCTGGCCCGGGTGAAGAAGGTGGCGCCCCGGCCCCGGCTGCGTTCCCTGCGGCCCCAGGTGGACGACCATACCCTGCAGGCCCTCATCACCCACCGTTACGATCTCATGACCCGTTACGCCAAATCCCTGCGCCAGGCCTACGAGGCCGAGTTGCGGGCCCTCCGTGGGCGTCTCGATGCGGTGGAGTTGAGGCGGGCCCGGGACGCGCGGCGCTGGCTGGCCGGCGACCTGGGACGGATGCCGGCGGAGATGCGCCAGCGCTTCGACGCCCTGGTCCAGGGCAGCGGTTCGTTGCAGACCCTGGTGGCCATGCGGGTGGAACTGAGCGCGGTGTGGGAGCGCAGCAACGCCAGCCGGGAGCAGTTGCTGGCCCACCTGCAGGACTGGTGCCGTCGGGCCGAAAGCAGCGGCATCCGCCAGCTGGAGGAGATGTCCCTGCGTCTGCGCCGCTACGCCATTTGAGCCGGAGCGGCCAACGCTGGCACAATGACGGGGCGCCCTGCGGGGTGCCCTTTTCTTCAGGAAAGTCCGATCCCCTATGTCCCTGCTCAACCGTCTGGCCGGACGTCCCGGCTATTTGCTTCTCGCTGTGGGCTGCATCGCCCTGGTCTCCGCCGGCCTGGTAATCCAGGAGTTTGACCGCCTGCAGCCCTGTCCCCTGTGCATTTTCCAGCGCGTGCTCTACCTGCTGGTGGCCGCCCTGGCCCTGGGCGGGGCATTGTTGCCCCGGCTGCGCTGGCTGTGGCTCGGTCTGATCGGCGTCACCGCTGTCGGCGGCATGGCCACGGCCCTGTACCAGACCTGGCTGCAATGGGTGGCCGACCCGGCCCTGGAGTGTGCCTACGGCGATCCCAGCCTGATCGAGCGCCTGGTGGACTGGCTGGGCATGCAGTACCCGCCCCTGTTCATGGCCACCGGCTTCTGTTCGGCCCGGGACTGGACCTTCCTGCAGCTTTCCATGGCCAACTGGTCCGTGCTCTGCTTTGCCGGGGTGCTGGTCAGTCTGCTGGTCATCGGCCGCCGTCGCTGATCGCCGGCCGTTTCCTGCCGCAAACAAAAAGCCCGCTTCGGCGGGCTTTTTG